>NZ_JCBANA010000015.1:0-96184 GCF_059760725.1 Achromobacter sp. 1014246743 | reverse complement strand
GGCTGCGGCGCCTTCGGGCGCGGCAGCCCGTTTTTCATGTGACGATCACAACACCAAAAGGGGCATCATGAGAAAGTGGGTATCGACAGGCTGCGCGGTGGTGGCGCTGGGTGCGATCTGGACCGCCACCGCCTGGTACACCGGCAAGCAGCTGGAGGCGGGGCTGGGACCCTTGGCCGAGACGGCCAATGCGCAGGCGCGGCAGATCGGCTTGACGGTGATGGGCCAGCCCGTGTCGTTCGAACAGGTGTCGTTCGAGCGGGGCGTGTTCACATCGCACGCCCGCTATCGCGTTCTGGCCGCGCCGTCCGAGCGGGACCGCGTTGCCGACAAGCAGGACGTCCAGTTCCTGGCGCGCATCGATCATGGCCCTTTTCCCCTGTTCCGGCTTGCCGAAGGCCATTTCATGCCCGCCATGGCCGCCGCCCGCGTGCAGTTGGCCGAGACGCCCTCGACCGCCGCATGGTTCAGCGGAGCCAAGGGCGCCGCGCCGGCGATGGCCGAGGCCGTGGCCAGCTATGGCCGGGTGGTATCGGGCACGTTGACGCTGGCGCCGGTGGATTATGCGCAGGACGGCACCACGGCCAGCTTCTCGGGCCTGCAGGCCCGGGCCAGCGTGGCGCCGGATGGCAGGCACACGACGTTTGCCGTTGCGGCCGAGAAGATGGATTCCACCGAGCCGTTCGACGAAAAGGGCGTCACGCGTACGCGCCGGCTGTCATTGCGCGGGCTGGACTTCTCGCACGAATCGACCCAGGCCGCCGACGGCGCGGTGACCAGCGCCAGCCAGGCGGCGATCAAGCACTGGACGGTAGAGATCGACGATCAGCCGGTCACGTTGCGCGATCTGGTCGTGACGGCCGACGCCAGCGGTACGCGCAGCGCCATGAACAGCACGTTCAAGGCGCAGGTCGCAGGGATCGATGTGCGCGGCACGCAGGTGGCCAGCGTGCGCATGACGGCCCGCGCAGCCAACGTGGACCTGGCCTCGTTCGAGGCCTTTCGCGGCATGATGGAGCAGGCCGAGGGCGGCGCATCGATGGGCGAGAAAATGGAGGGCATGGCGCATCTGATGAAGTTCCTGCTGGCCAAGCCGGCCTTCGCGGTGGACACGTTGCAGGTGGACACGCCCAGCGGCCCGGCGACGCTGCGGCTGGAGGTGGCACTGGATGCGCCTACGCTGTGGAACCGCGCGCCGGCCGCGATCATCAAGGAAACCGTGAAGAAGCTGGACTTGCGCCTGAGCGTGCCCACCGAGAGCCTGGTGGACCTGATCTCGGTGCGTGGCCTGGCAGAGGGGCAGCCTGCCGAGGTCGCGCGCGACGCGGCGCGTCAGCAGGCCGATGCCATCCGCGACCGGTTCCTGCAGAGTCAATGGGGGCGTCAGGACGGCGACAAGCTGGTCACCAATCTGAACTTCGAGGGTGGACAGGTGGAAATCAACGGCGAACGCATGACAGTCGATGCGTTCATGACCCGGCCGCTGATGCCGCGCTATCGCTGAGACGCCGCGGACCCGTGCCCGGGTCCGGGTCCGCGTCCGCGGGATATCAAGCCGGCAAGGCCCCCGCCGCCACGTCGCCGTTACGCAGTACCGCCACGTGCGAGCGTTTGTCGGCGGCCTTCATGATGTCTTCGGCAGGGTCGCCTTGCACCAGCAGCAGATCGGCCACGTTGCCCTCCACCACCGCGCCATGCCGGTCCATGCCCATCAGGTCGTGGCTGCGCGAGGTGCCGGCGATCAGCGCGTCAATCGGCGTCATGCCGAACTCGACCATGTAGGCCAGTTCCATCGCGTTGTCGCCATGCAGGTTGAACGGCGTGCCGGCGTCGGTGCCCAGCGCGATGCGGCCGCCGGCCTTGTAGTACATCTGGATGGATTCTCGATGGCGCTGTTCTACCGCGCGGGCTTTTTCCACCGCGTAGGCCGGAATGCCGTTGTCGGCGTTGGCCACGATGTTGCGCACGGCGGCGATGGTCGGGACCAGGTAGGTCTGGGCCTCCAGCATTTCGCGCAGGCAGTCCTCGTCCATGAAGATGCCGTGCTCGATCGAGTCGATGCCGGCGCGAACCGCATTTAGGATGCCCTGGGTGCCCTGCGCGTGGCTGGCCGTGCTTTTGCGAAAGCGCTTGGCTTCGTGCACCCCTGCCTTCATTTCATCGAAGCTGTAGTGCGCGTCCATGGGGCTGACGCCCGGCGTCATGACGCCGCCGGTGGCCATGATCTTGACGAGGTCGCAGCCGGCATGCACCTGCTCGCGCACCGCCTTGACCACTTCCTCGCAGCCGTCGGCCACGCGGCCGATGCGGTTGCCGTGTCCGCCCGTCATGCAGATGATGCGGCCCGAAGCCTTGATGGTCGGGCCGGGAAAGACACCCCGCGCAATGGCGTCGCGCACGCCGAATTCCAGGTAGTCCTTGCCGCCGCAATCACGCAATGCCGTGCAGCCGCCGCGCAGCGCCGCTTGCGCGTTTTCCAGTGCGGTCAGCGTGATCTGGGCGGGTCCTTGCTTGGCCATCTGCGTCTGTGGATCGGCGCCGCCGGTGTAGACCAGGTGCACGTGGCAATCGGCCAGGCTGGGCATCAACGTCAGGCCGTTCGTATCCACCCGTCGCCCCGCGAAGCCGGTGAATTCACCGGCCGGCGCCACGCGCACGATGCGCTCGCCTTCAACCAGCACGCCGTGATTGGGCAGGACTTTGCCCAGGCCGTCGAACACCTTGCCGCCGATGAACAGGGTTTGCCGCGTTGCCGTCATGTCTCGCTCCTTGGTATGGACTGCCCCTAGCCGATCACTTCCAGCCCCTCGCGGGACATGGCCTGCAATCGAGGCATCAGCCCCAGCAAGTGCTGGCTGTAGGGGTGCTGGGGATGTTCGAACAGCGCTTCCGTATCGGCCACTTCCAGCAGTTCGCCGTAACGCATGACGCCGACGCGATCGCACATCTGGCGGATCACCGGCAGGTCGTGGCTGATGAACAGCATGGTCAGGCCCAGCTGTTCCTGCAGGTCTTTCAGCAGGTTCAGGATCTGCGCCTGGATGGAGACGTCCAGCGCCGAGGTGGGCTCGTCGCAGATGAGGAAGCGCGGCCGCGTGGCCAGGGCCCGCGCAATGCAGATGCGCTGGCGCTGGCCGCCCGAGAATTCATGCGGAAAGCGCTCGGCGGCGCGGTCGCCCAGCCCCACGACGTCGAGCAGATCGGCCACCACCTGGCGGGTTTCGGCTTCGTTGGCCGCCAGCTTGTGGAAGCGGATCGGCTCAGCCACGATGTCCAGCACCCGCATGCGCGGATTGAGCGACGAGAACGGGTCCTGGAAAATCATCTGGATCTGCCGGCGAAACGGATTGAGCTGCTTTTCTCCCTTGAGCGCCGTGAGGTCGGTGCCGCCGAAATTGACCGAGCCCTCGCTGGGCGTATACAGCCCCGAAATCAGCCGCGCCACGGTGGACTTGCCCGAGCCGGATTCGCCCACCAGACCGAACACCTCGCCTTCGCCGATCGAGAAATTGACACGCTTGACGGCATCCAGCGTGCGCTGGTTGCGCTTGAGCAGCGCGTTCTTGAGCACGAAGCGCATGGACAGGTCCGTGACTTGCACCAGCGGGCCGCCGGTGGCCGCACCGAAGTCGCGGCGTTGGCCCAGCCAGTGCGTGGCCAGGTCCAGCGGCTTGGCCGGCGTCTTGACGTCTTCGATGTAGGTGACCAGCGGAAAGCGCTTGAGCTTGATGTCCGGCCGCGGCACGGCCGAGATCAGGCTGCGCGTATAGGGGTGGTCGGGGTCGCCCAGGATCTTGGCGGTGGGACCTTGCTCGACCAGCTTGCCGTGGTACAGCACGGCCACCCGGTCGGTCACGTCGGCGATCACGCCCATGTCGTGGGTGATGATGATCATGCCTACCTGTTCCTGGCGGCACAGTTTTTTCAGCAGGTCCAGGATCTGCGCCTGGATGGACACATCCAGCGCCGTGGTGGGCTCGTCCGCGATGATCACTTCGGGTTCGCAGCACAGCGCCAGCGCGATCACCACGCGCTGTCGCATGCCGCCCGAGAACTGGTGGGGATACTGCTGCACGCGCAGCTCGGGCTGGTCGATGCCGACCTGCGCCAGCAACTGCACGGCGCGCTTCTTGGCGGCCTCGTGCGTCAGGTCCAGGTGTACCAGCATGGTCTCGACCAGTTGGCTTTCCACGGTTTGCAGCGGGTCCAGCGAGGTCAGCGGGTCCTGGAAGATCATGCCGATGCGGCGGCCACGCACTTTGCGCTGCTGCGCCGGCGTCAGCGTGTCGATGCGTTCGCCATTGAGCAGCACCTGGCCGCCCGCCAGGCGGCCAGGTGCCTCGAGCAGGCCGATCACCGCATTGCCGATGGTGGACTTGCCGGCGCCGGACTCGCCGACCACGCCGAGGATCTCGCCTTTCTCCAGCGACAGCGACACGCCGTCCACGGCCACCAGGGTGCCGCGGCGGCTGGGAAATTCAATCCGGATATCTTCGATGTTGAGCAGGGCCATGACGTCCTCAGCGCAGCTTGGGGTTGAGCGCGTCGCGCAGCCAGTCGCCTAGCAGGTTGACCGACAGCACCAGCGCCACCAGCGCGATGCCGGGGAAGATGGAGATCCACCACATGCCCGAGAAAAGATAGCTGTTGCCGATGCGGATCAGCGTGCCCAGCGACGGCGCGGTGGGCGGCAGGCCCACGCCCAGGAACGACAGGGTGGCTTCGGTGATGATGGCAATGGCCAGGTGGATGGTGGCGATGACCAGCACCGGGCCCATCACGTTGGGCAGGATGTGCCGGCGCAGGATGGTGAAGCGGCCGATGCCGATCAGCCGTGCCGCCTGCACGTATTCCTTGTTGCGCTCGACCAGCGTCGAGCCTCGCACCGTGCGCGCGTACTGCACCCAGCCGGAAATGCCGATGGCGAAGATCAGCACGTACAGCGCCAACTGATCGTGCATGTCGCGCGGCAACAGCCCGCGCGCCACCCCGTCGATCAGCAGCGCCACCAGGATGGCGGGAAATGACAGCTGCACGTCGGCGATGCGCATGATGAAGCTGTCGACGCGGCCGCCGGCGTAGCCACTGATGAGGCCCAGCGTGACGCCCAGCACCATCGAGAACAGCACCGAGGCAAACCCCACCAGCAGCGACACCCGCGAGCCATACATCACGGCCGACAGGATGTCGCGGCCCTGGTCGTCGGTGCCCAGCAGGAAATCCGGGCTGCCACCCTCTTCCCAGGCGGGGGGCGTGTTGGCGTCCATGATGTTCACGGACGCCAGGTCGAACGGGTTGTGCGGGGCGATCAGGGGCGCGCCCAGCGCGCCCAGCAGAATGACCAGCGTGACGGCGGCGGCGATGATGGCGCCTGGCGAGCGCTTGAAGCTGTGCCAGAGGTCGCTGTCGGCGGCGCGCGAGAAAAAGGGAGCGATGCGGGCGATCATGGGGGGGTTCCCTTATTTGCTCTGCACGCGCAGGCGCGGGTCGACGGCGAAATACAGCAGATCGACCACCAGGTTGATGACGACGAACATGAACGCGATCAGCACGAGGTAGGCGGCCATCACGGGGATGTCGACCATGCTGATGGCCTGGATGAACAGAAGGCCCATCCCCGGCCACTGGAACACGGTTTCGGTGATGATGGCGAAGGCGATGATCGAGCCGAGCTGCAGGCCGGTGATGGTAATGACCGGCACCATGGTGTTCTTGAGGGCATGGCGGAAATTGATGAGCCGCTCGGGCAGGCCGCGGGCGCGCGCGAACTTGATGAAGTCGGCGCGCAGCACTTCCAGCATTTCGGCGCGCACCAGCCGCATGATCAGGGTCATCTGGAACAGCGCCAGGGTGATGGCCGGCATGATCAGCGCGAGCAGCCCGGACTTGGTCAAAAAGCCCGTGGTCCACCAGCCCAGCCCCACCACGTCACCGCGGCCGAAGCTGGGCAGCCATCGCAATTGCACGCCGAAAAACAGGATGAGCAGGATGCCGATCAGGAAGGTGGGCAGCGAAATGCCAGCCAGCGAGATCGCCATGAAGGCCTTGGACAGTACGCCATGGCGCTTGAGCGCCGTGTAGATGCCCATCGGGATGCCCAGCGCCAGCGCCATCACGGCGGACACGAAGGACAGTTCCAGCGTGGCGGGCATGCGCTCTTCGAGCAGTTCGCTGACGGGGCGGCGATGGCGATACGAAATGCCGAAGTCGCCCCGTGCGGCGTTGGCGACGAAACGCGCGTACTGCACCAGGAACGGATCGTTCAGGCCGAGCTGTTCGCGCAGTTGGACGCGCTGTTCGGGCGTGGTGTCCTGGCCAACCATGCTGGCGATCGGGTCGCCAACGTAGCGGAACATGGAGAACGCGATCAGCGCCACCGTCAACATCACCAGCACCGACTGGATCAGCCGCTGCGCAATAAAGGAAAGCATGGTTGGATGCCCTCTTGGTCGGATAACGCCGGGCCGCGCATTGCCTGGGGCGGCAAGCGGGGCTGGGCCGGGCGCACCCGGGCGGCGGCAAGCCGCCCGGCGTTCGCTTCATGCGGCCGGCGTGTGCCTTGCGGCGCGTGCCGGCCTTTGGGGCTACGGCAGGACGACGTCGCGCAGGTCCAGCACGTCATCGGCGCGCTGGATGACCTTGATGTTGTCCTTCACGCCCCACGACATCGGCTGCTGGTGCAGCGGCAGGTAGCCGAAGTCGCTGCGCACGATGCCGAAGGCCTCCTTGATCATCGCGTTGCGCTTGGCCTGGTCGGTTTCGACGCCGATCTTGCTGGTCAGCTCGTCGACCTTCTTGTTGCAGTAGCCGCCCAGGTTGAACTGGCCCGCGGCCGTCTTGGCGTCGCGGCACGAGGTCAGGTTAAGCAATGTGTTGTGGGCGTCGGTCGAGCTGGGTGTCCACCCCAGCATGTACATGCTGGTCTGGTTGCCGGCCTGCAGCAGGATCTTGCCGAAATACTTCGACTTGGTCTGTGCCAGCAGATTGATCTTGATGCCGACCCGCGCCAGCATGCCGGCCACGGCCTGGCAGACCTTTTCGTCATTGACGTAGCGGTCGTTGGGGCAGTCCATGGTGACGGTGAAGCCCTTGGGGTAGCCGGCTTCGGCCAGCAGCTTCTTGGCTCGTTCAGGGTCGGGCTTGTAGGGCGCGCCGAACGATTCGTCGTAACCGTTGATGGCGGTTGCGATCAGCGAGCCCAGCGGCTTGGCCGCGTTGCGCATGATCTTTTCGTTGATGGCCTTGGTGTCCACGGCCAGCACGACCGCTTCGCGCACCTTCGGGTCCTTGAAGGGGTTCTTGCCCTTGACGTCCGAGAACAGCAGTTCGTCGCGGTCCTGGTCCATGCCGATGAAGATGGCACGGGCTTCGGGCGCGGTCAGCGGCTTGACGCCCTTGGCGTCTTCCAGGCGCTTCCAGTCCTGCACCGGCACCGGCTGCACCAGGTCCATTTCGCCGGAAATCAGGGCGGCCACGCGGGTGGCTTCCTGCGTGATGGGCTGGAAGATGACTTCGTCGACGTTGGTCTTGATGTCTTTGTTCCAGTATCCGTCGTAGCGCTTGAGGACCGTCTTCACGTCGGGCTGGCGCGAGACCAGCATGAACGGGCCGGTGCCGTTGGCGTTCAGGTTGGCATAGTTGCCCTGGTTGTCGCCCTTGACGTTGGTGGCTTCGGTGGTCTTGTTCTTTTCCGACCACGACTTGCTCATGATGTACAGGAACACCCATTCGCGCGGCAAGATGGGATTGGGCGTGGGCGTGGTGACTTCGATGGTGTAGTCGTCGACCTTCTTGATGTCGGACGCCTTGGCGCCGTAGCCCTTCATGTCCGAGCCGGGCGTGAGGCTGCGCTTCCAGGAAAAGATGACGTCGTCGGCCGTGAAGGGCGAGCCGTCATGGAACTTCACGCCTTTGCGCAGCTTGAAGACCCATTTGGTGGGCTCGGGATTTTCCCAGCTTTCGGCCAGTAGCGGCGTCAGTTTCAGGTTGCCGTCGTAGCCGGCCAGCGTTTCGTAGATGTTGCCCTGGAAGCCCAGCGTGAAGGTTTCGTTCAGCGCCATCGGGTCCATGGACGTGGCGTCGCCTTGGTACGACCAGTGAAAAGTCTTGGCTGCCGCGCCGGCGCTGAATGCCAACGAGGCAGTCAGTGCAGCCGCCAGCGCCGCTTGTTTGATGTGGGGAAAAGTACGCATAGCCCTCATGCTCCGTAATGCGCGGATAGCGCGACAGAAGTGATAGGGCCCTGGCCCCACCGGGAGCCGGGGCATGGCGTTGCTGCTTACGACGAAAGGCGGTTCACGGTAGATCCAACCCCTTGTGATTGTCATTGGCGGGGACGGACCGCACCGATGCAGATCGAATCTTATAGACGCATTCGTTTAAGCGTCAATCGGTTTGGATTGGGGTTAGTCCTTGCTTGCTTCACGCTGGGAATGGTGCGTTTGGCGGGCGGCGCGGGGCGCGGACTCAAGGCGCAGGCGTGGGGTCCGAAGCAAGGGTTTTCGCCAATTCGCGCACCACTTGCTTGCGGCGTTCGCTGTCTTCGTGGCCTTTGGCCAGCGCGGACCATTCGGGCCGGCTGCGCGCTTCCTTGAGCGCGTCGGGCAAGGGGCCGCGACGCAGGGATTCGTCGTCGGGACGTTGCAGGCGCAATGGGTCGCGGGCGGCGTGGCCGCGGCGTTCCAGCGCGTCGATCAATTGCCGTTGGCGCAGCGCCAACAGGCGCAGCACGGCGTCATCGACGCTGATCTCGCGCCAACCGCGCAGCTTGCCTGCCACGCGCTTGCCGAGTTTTTCCACGCCCTGCCACAGGCCGCCGGCCGCCGCGCCGATCAGCATGCCGGTGCCCAGGCTGAGACCCGCGCTGAACAGGTCCACGGCGGCGCCGGCCATCGCGCCGGCTGCGGCGCCCATGCCGACCTGCACGCCCATGTCCTTGAGCGCCTGGGGGTGGAACAGGTCCATGCCCCAGCGTTCGCCCTGCAGCGGCAGTGCGTCGTCCGAAAAGTCAGACGCGCGGAAGTTATACAGCGCCAGCAGCGCGGTGACGCAGGCCTGTTCACGTTGGCGCACCTGCTCGCGCAAGCGCTGCGAAGCCTCGGCCAAGGCCGTGTCGTCACCGGCGCTGGCGATGTGCAGCGCGGCGACGTCCACCAACAGGTCGGCCAGCAGTTCGCAGGCGGCGGCGTGGCGTTCGCGGCGTTGCCGGGCCAGGCTGTCGGCCAGGCGTGCCAGCGTATCGGCGTGGCGGTCCAGCAGCACGCCAAGCTTGGTATAGAGCTGTTGCTCGCCATCCAGCGGCGGCGCGACGGTGTCGAATTCCACCGCGGCGTGCAGGCCCAGCCGCGCCAGGGCTTCGCGCCATTCGGCGGCGCGGTGGGCGGGCGCGTTGACGAAGTTCAGCACGGGCAGCAAGGGGCGGCCGCAGGAGGCCAGGATGGCAAGTTCGTCGCGGTGCTTGCTGAGCACCGGATCGCGCGCGTCGATGACATACAGCGCGGCGTCGCAGTCCAGCATCTTTTTCAGAACGCGCGCTTCCTGCTCGTAGCGGCCGTGGGCTTCGGGCGTATCGAGAAATCGCCGGATGCGCGCCGGACCGTCCAGTCGTTCTTCGGGAGGCGCCAGGCGTTCCAGGTATTCGAGCAAGGCAATGCTGTCTTCCATGCCGGGCGTGTCGAACCATTCCAGCACGGCGCGGCCCTCCAGGCGCAGGCGTGCGCCTTCGACGTGGCGGGTGGTGCCGGGGCGGTCGGCGACTTCGCCGAAGGTGGTGTCGCGCGTCAGCGTGCGCAGCAGGGAGGTCTTGCCGGTGTTGGTGTGGCCCACCACCGCGATGCCGATGACGTGCTCAGGCATGCTCGTGCTCCAGCCAGGCCAAGGGGGCGCTGGCGCCGTTCAGGATGGCGCCGGCATCCAGCCCCAGTGCGGCCAGGCGTTCGCGCCAGAGCGGTTCGCGCGTGTTGGCGCCGGCGGGGGCCAGCAGCCAGACACGTGTCTGGCCGGCGTGTGCGGCCAGCTCCGCAATCAGCGCCAGGGTGCCCCGGTCGGGGGTCTGGCGCGCGTCGCAGGCGATCAGCAGGCGCGAGGCGGCGGCCTGAGCCAGGGCATCCAGCACGCGGTGACGCTGTTCGCGGGTATCCAGCTTGCCGGCATCGCGGATGGTCGCGGGCAGCTCGGCCGGCGGCCAGGGCAGATCTGCGGGCAGCTCCAGCCCCAGCAGCACGGGCTGGCCGCCCAGGATCAGCGGCGCGGCCGGCGCCACGCGCGGTTCGTGCAGCGGATCCACCGGCCGGTCGATGCCGGTGGATTGGACCGGCGGGTCCAGCCGGTCGCGCAGCGCCGCATGGCCTGCCAGCGTGGGGTCGATGGCCAGGGTGCGCACCGCCCGGCGGGCAACGGCCAGGCAGGCCAGCCAGGCCGCGAGGCGCGGCAGGATGCCGTAGACCACGACCACGCCGATCAGCCATACCGACCATTGCACCTGAGCGTCGGCGGCCAACGCCTGGGCGCCATCGCTGGCGCGCACCATGGCGGCGTCAGGCAGTGCAAAACCCAGCTTGGATGGCAGCCAGCCGATGGCCTGCGTCAGCCAGACGAAGGTGTCGGGCGCCAGCAGCGTGGTGGCCCAGATGAAGCGATAGCTGGCGGTGGACAGCAATACCAGCAGGGTTGCCAGCGCCGCACCCAGCCCGGCCAGCCACAGACCATGGCTGACGGCGCCGAACAGCCCGCGCAGGGCGCCGGCGCGCGCCATCAGGTTCAGGAAGGCTTGGGGCACCAGCGCGCCGTCCGGGCCGCGCGCCAGCTTGCGCGTGGCCCAGAGCCACAGCCGCCCCAGTGGCGTCATGGCCGCGGGCCGTAGCAGGAAGCTGGCCAGCCACAGCAGAAAGGTCAACGCATGCAGGCCCAGCAAGGCGCCCAGCGCCCACAACACGTTCACGGGCCGCGTGCCGTCGCCCAGGGCACCCGCGGCCACGCCCACGCCGGACACCAGCGCCAGCAGCAGCAAGACAGCCAGTACGGCAAGTGCGCTGCGGCGCCAGCCATCGACCAGGGGAATCAGGTTTTCGCGTTGGGCCAGCAGTTGGGCGCGGGCCAGGATGCGGTCCGGCAGCGGGACATCCTGTTGGCGCACCTGCCGCACCACGCTGGCGTCTTCCAGCGGCCCCCAATGGGCTTCGCGCAGCCGGACGAGTTCGGCCAGCCAGTGGGCGCGCACGGGCGACTGGCCAGGGGCGTCGAGGGGGAAGGAAAGGTCGCGGGAAGTCGGCGATGGCATCGCGGGCAGGGCAGGCGATCAGGCCGCGAAGGGCGATGGGCCATTGTAGACCGCCCGGGGGGGGGGCCGCGGCCGCAGGGAGAAGGCTTCAGTGGCGGCGACGGGCGGCGCGATACTGGCCGGGCGTGACGCCCACGGCATCGCGGAACACGCGTGACAGGTGGCTGGCATTGCCAAAGCCCGAGGCCTGCGCGATGCCGGCCAGGTCACCCTTGGCCGCGGCCAGCAGGCCACGCGCGTGGGCCAGACGGCGGGCGCGCACCCAGGCATGGGGCGGTTCGCCGAAGGAGGCGTGGAACATGCGGGCGAAGTGATAGGTGGACAGCGCAGCCACGCGGGCCAGCTCGTCCAGTGTCAGGGCGTCGGCCAGGTGCGCATCGACGTAGTCCATCACGCGCCGCCGCACCGCGGGCGCCAGGCCGCCACGCGCGGGGACGGCGGTGCGGCGCGTCACGCCCTGGTTCAGCAGGTGGTGCAGCACGGTTTCGGCCGCGCTGCTGGCGGCCAGCCGGTCGGCGGGCGCGGCCCAGTCCGTGCCCAGCAGGGTCTGGCAGACGTCGGTCAGGGACTCGTCGTGGATGTAGGTGCGGTCGCGCAGTTCCAGCGTGCGCGGTTCGCAGTCCAGCCGCATGACCGCTTCGCGCGCCAAGCGTTCCGGCGCAATGTACAGGTGCAGGAAATGCACCGTGTCGTTCATGCACCAACGCGAATAATGCTCGGCGGGCAACACGCAGAACTTGCCGGCGCCACCGTGCAAGGGGTGCCCGACGCGGAACGATTTTTCGCCGCCATGCAGGTAGAGCGACAGTGTGTGATGACCCGGCATGTCGTAGCCCAGCGTCTCGTGGGCGCTGCGACCCCATTGCGAGATGGCGATGCCCTCGCCCAGCGAGGCCGCACGGGCCAGCGTGGCGGTCGACGCGGACAGGGTGCGAAAGACGGAGAAGTCGGACGGAGCCGAAGCGGTGGTGCCCATGGAACCGAAATGCTACTGCGATCCACGCGTGTGCGGCATGTGCAAACGAAGAAAAAACCGCAAGAACCGGCAATTTTTCGGACTTCGTCCGAGGCAGACTGGGCCTTGCTGCCGGCCGCTATCCGCAGGTCTGGCCCTCATGTCTTTTTCTGCCCTGCGGGGTGTCTCAAAGTGAACCTTTTCCTGTATTTCCTGACCGTCGTCATCTGGGGCACCACCTGGATCGCCATCAAGCTGCAACTGGGCGTGGTGGCCATTCCGGTGTCCATCTTCTACCGCTTCGCGCTGGCCGGCCTGGTGCTGTTCGCGGTGTTGCTGCTGACGCGCAAACTGCAACGCCTGGATCGGCGCGGGCACTGGCTGTGTGTAGGCCAGGGCCTGTGCCTGTTCTGTTTGAACTTCCTGTGCTTCTACACGGCCACGCAATGGATTCCCAGCGGCCTGGTGTCGGTGGTGTTTTCGGCCGCGACGCTGTGGAACGCGTTGAATGCGCGACTGTGGTTCGGCACCCGCATCGCACCGCGCGTGATGGTCGCCGGCCTGGTGGGCTTTTCTGGACTGGTGCTCCTGTTCTGGCCGGAGCTGTCAGGGCAGCAGGCCAGCCACGAGACGCTGCTGGGCCTGGGCTTCGCGTTGCTGGGCACGTTCTGCTTTTCCACCGGCAACATGCTGTCGTCGCTGCAGCAACGGGCGGGCATTCGTCCGTTGACCGGCAACGCCTACAGCATGTTGTACGGCGCGGCCGTGCTGCTGGCCGGATGCGCCGTGGCCGGCGTGCCGTTCCGGTTCGATACGTCCTCGGCCTACGTGGGCGCCCTGCTCTACCTGGCGATTCCGGGGTCGGTGATCGGTTTCACCGCCTACCTGACGCTGGTCGGACGCATGGGGCCTGCGCGCGCGGCGTATTGCACGGTGCTGTTTCCCGTGGTGGCGCTGAGCGTGTCCACCTTCGCCGAAGGCTACCAGTGGACGGCGCCCGCCCTGCTGGGCCTGGCCCTGGTCATGTTCGGCAACCTGCTCGTCTTCACGAAATGGACGCCGTTCGCGCGTCGGGTCGCGGCTTAGCGCTCAGGCGATGGGGCTTATCTGCCTGGGCCGGCCAGGCTGCGCAGCGCTTGCAGCAGCCGGTCGATTTCATCCGGGTGGGTCAGGTAGCTGACCGAGGCGCGTGCGATCTGCGTCAGTCCGCGCGCGTTCATGTCCAGCGGCGTATAGGGCACGCCATTGCTGCCGATGACGATGCCCTGGGCTGCCAGCGCTTGCTGCACGGCGGGCGCATCCCGGCCCGCCAGATTGAACGACACCAGCCCGGAACGCTCGCGTCCCTGGTCCAGCACCTCGATGCCGGGAATGGCGGCCAGTTCGGCGCGCAGGGCCTGGGCAGTGGCGTCGATCTGCGCACGGATGGTATCCAGGCCGAGATCCAGCGCTTCCTGCAGCGCATTGGCCAGGCCGCAGCGCAGCGCCAGCGAGGCCTCGGCGGATTCAAAGCGCGCCGCGTCGGTGCGTAGCTGGGGCTCGCCGCCCACATCCAGGGGCGCGGAGTAGGTGTCCACGTAAGCGGGCGTCAATTGCGGCAGGAAGTCGCGCCGCACATACAGCAGGCCGGTGCCGCGCGGGCCGCGTAGCGCCTTGCGGCCCGCGCCGCTGAGCACGTCGCAGCCGACCTCGGCCACGTCCACCGGCAACTGGCCCACCGCTTGCGCGGCATCCACGAAGTACGGCACGCCTGCGGCGCGTGTCACCCGGCCCACGGCGGCAGCGGGGTTGATCAGGCCGCCGTTGGCGGGCAGCCAGGTCAGCGCCACCAGGCGCACCCGCGCATCCAGCATGGCCTGCAAGGCAGCGGGGTCGACGCAGCCGCTGTCATCGGACGGAATGGTTTCGATGGACACATCCACGCCGCGTGTCGCCAGCCGCATGGCCGCCAGGTTGCCGCCCCATTCGTGGCGGCCAACCAGGATGCGGTCGCCGTCGCGCCATGGGCCCAATGCCGCGAACGCCGCGCCCCAGCCGGGTGAATTGCCGCCTGTCAGCGCGATTTCATCGGGCTGGGCGTTGAGCAGCCGGGCCGCCAGGTCGCGGGCCTTGCCGGTCAACGCGCGGGCGGCCACACCCGCTTCCATGGGCCCCTGCTCGGCCTCGCGGCGCAGGTGGGCCTGGATGGCGTCCAGCGTGGCGGCGGACGGCAGTGATGCACCCGCATGGTTGAAGTGCACGGTAGTGCGCGTGCCGGGCGTGGCAGCGCGCAGCGCCTGCAAGGTGTCGGGGGTCAACGGGGCAGCGGGCATGGCAGTTCCAGAAAGCGGCGCCGGACCGCGGCCCGGCGCCAAGGCATCAGGCGGGGGTCAGTGCGATGACCGCTTCGACTTCCACGGCCACGCCTTGCGGCAGCGACGCCACGCCGACGGCGCTGCGCGAGTGACGGCCCGCATCGCCGAATACCTCGACCATCAGGTCCGAGGCGCCGTTGGCGACCGCGCTCTGGCGGTTGAAGTCCGGCGTGCTGGCCACGAACACGCCCAGGCGCACCACGCGGGCCACGCGCTCCAGGCGGTCTCCGGTGGCGGCGGCGACTTGCGACAGGATGCCCAGGCCCGACAGCCGTGCGGCGGCCACGCCGTCTTCTTCGGACACCTGGTTGCCCAACTGGCCCAGGAACGTGGGCTTGCCGCCCTGGCGCGAAATCTGGCCCGAGATATAGAGCAGGTTGCCTTCCTGCACGAAAGGCACGTAGTTGGCGGCGGGGGCGGCCGCGGCTTCCAGCGTCAGGCCAAGTTCGGCCACGCGGCCGGAGATCGAACGGGTCATGGGGGTCACCTCTGAAACGGAAAAGGGAAATCGCACCCCCCGATGCTATCGGCCGCGGTCCGCGCTGACCAATCAATTCTTGCCAGGTATATATGAGTAAAACTAATGCGTTCAGTCCGATGCCGCAGCATCTGCCAACCAGGCATGGAAGGCCTGCGCCGTATCGTTGGCTTTGCCGCGCGGGCTGATGAACCACCAGCCGATGCGGGCGTCTTCCAGAACCGTATCCGGCAGGGCCTGGACCAGTGCACCACTGGCCAATTGTGCGGCGATCATCCGGTGACGGCCCATCGCCAGGCCCTGCCCGGCCAGCGCGGCTTCGACCACGATGTTGTAGTCGTGCAGGCGCACCGTCTGGGCGCGCCCCAGGTCCAGGCCGAAACGACGGGCCCACGCATCCCATTCGAAAGGGTGTTTGGTGTGCGAGGCCAGAAGCGGATAGCGCAGCAGGTCGTCGGGCGTGCGCGGACGCCGTTTGCCAGCCACCAGGGCCGGTGCACAGACCACGGACAGCCGTTCGGGCATCAGACGCCGCGCTCGCACGCCAGGCCACGTGCCGCGGCCATAGCGGATCGCCACGTCGACCTCGCCGCCCGCCACATCAGCCAGGCCGATATCGGGCAGCAACTGCAGGTCGATCTCGGGATGGGCGGCGGCAAAATCCGGCAAGCGTGGCGCCAGCCAACGGGTCGCGAACGAGGCCAGCAGCCCGACCTTGAGCACGCGCCGTTCGGTGGCCGGCGCGCGGATCGCCTCGGTGCCCTGGCGCAGCAGTTCAAAGGCGGCATGCACCCGCTGGTAGTAGGCCTGCCCGGCCGGCGTCAGCGCCACGGCGCGGGTACGGCGTTCGAACAGCGCCACGCCCAGTTCCGTCTCCAGCCGTTGGATATGGTGGCTGATCGCGCTTTGCGTGACGAACAGTTCTTCCCCCGCCAGGCTGAAGCTCAGGCGCCGTGCGGCGGCTTCGAAGGCGCGCAGCGAAACCAGGGCGGGCAAGGAACGATGGGAACGCATCGGAAATCGCAGGTAGAACCAGGGATGCGCGTCATCCTACGCCGGGTGGCGGGCGCCATGCAAAAAGCCCTTCAAATGGGGCCCGCCAATGCAAAAGGCCCGCAACAACGTTGCGGGCCCTTCAGTACTGCATTCTTTGGCTCCCCGAGCTGGGCTCGAACCAGCGACCTGCGGATTAACAGTCCGTCGCTCTACCGACTGAGCTATCGGGGAACAGGTAGAGGGGCCGAATTATGCACAAATTTTGCGGGGAATGCAAAACGGGTGCGTGCGGCCTGGTTCAGCCCTGCCGGATGGCCTGCGCGGTGTGGAACAGTTGCACCCAGCGGAACTGGACCGCAACGTGGCCATCATCAAGGTTGCGGGGATCCGTCCCGAGTGACAGGGGTATTGCAGGGCGGCGCCGGTTGATCCCGTATCATGGCACCCAGAAGGTTCGCGACCTCTCTCGTCTTTTCTGGGTTTATCCATGTCTTCGTTCGACATTCAATTGCTGCTCACCGCCCTGGTGAGCGTTCTGGTGCTGGTCGCTCTTATCGTCTCGCGCGTCCGCATGCATCCGCTGCTGGCGCTGCTGATCGTTTCCCTGGGCGTGGGTTTTGCCACCGGCATGGAACCCACCGCCATCGTCAAAAGCCTCACCGACGGCGCCGGCAAGACGCTGGGCGCGGTGGGCGTGGTGATCGCGTTGGGCGCCATGCTGGGCAAGATCCTGGCCGATTCCGGCACCACCGAACGCCTGGCCAACGCCATCCTGGCCCGCACCTCCGTGCGCCTCATTCCCTGGGCCATGACGCTGGTGGCCTTCGTCATCGGCATTCCCATGTTCTTCGAAGTGGGCCTGGTGGTGATGCTGCCGCTGATCTTCAGCGTGGCGCGCAAGCTCGAAACCCAGGAGCGCTTCAAGGGGTCGGCCTACGTCTACGTGGGCGTGCCTGTCATTTCGGCCCTGGCGGCCATGCATGGCATGGTGCCGCCCCATCCGGGCCCGCTGACCGCCATCGCCAGCCTGAAGACCACGGTCGGCCCGACGATGATCTACGGCTTCATCGCCGCGCTGCCCGCCATGATCCTGGGCGGCCCCCTGTACGGCGCCTTCATCGCGCCGCGCATGACCACCCGGCCTGATGACGCCCTGCTCGAGCAGTTCACCGCCACCCAGGAAGCCACCAAGGGTCGCGTCCCGGCGAGCGTGGGCTTGGGCGTGCTGGCCGCCTTGCTGCCGGCGTTGCTGATGCTGGTGCATGCGGTGGCCGAGATGCTGCTGCCCAAGGGCTCGGGCCTGTTGCACGCGGCCGCCTTCCTGGGCAACCCGCTGGTCGCCATGCTGCTGGGCGTGCTGTTTGCCATGGCCACCCTGGCCCTGCCGCGCGGCGGCGACGCCGAGAAACTGCGCGGTGCGCTGGGCCAGAGTCTCAAGCCCATTGCCGGCATCATGCTGATCATCGCCGGCGGCGGCGCCTTCCAGCAGGTATTGACCAGCGCCAAGGTGGGCGACGCCATCGTGCACCTGACCCAGCAGTTTGCCTTCCCGCCGCTGATCCTGGGCTGGCTGATCGCCATGCTGCTGTCGGTATCCACGGGTTCCGCCACGGTCGGCATCGTTGGCGCCGCAGGCCTCCTGGCCCCGCTGGCGGGCGCCGACCCCAACCTGAACCTGCCCCTGCTGGCGCTGTCGATCGGCTGCGGCTCGCTGTTCTTCAATTACGCCAATCACGCGGGCTTCTGGATGGTCAAGGAATCCTTCGGCATGACCATGGGCGAAGCCACCAAGACCATTTCGGTGGTGCAGTCCATCGTGTCGGTCGTGGGCCTGATCATGGTGCTGCTGTTCAATATGTTGCCGGCGTTGGGGTGATGCCCCGGGGCGGGTCGACTCTGCGAAAAGTCCAACTGTATTGACCCTGTAGCCGACGGAGATGATGGCGTCCCGGCTCTAGTAGTTGGTCAGGTAGGCTTTACCGTCTGCGGCAGTTATTCGAAATTTTCGAATAACTGAATCTTCATCTAACTCGTTGGATTTAAAGACTTCCTTCAGGTGATAGTTGATCGTTTGGACTTCTACAGCAAAGATCTGGGCCATCCCCTTTTGGCTGGCCCATACGGTCTCGTCTTCTGCGATCACCTGGATGCGAACGTCGCCGTCGGCTGAGGCGTAGAAGAGAAATTGGGAGCCGTTTCGTGCGGGGTGTTCCATGCTCGGGTTCTACTCACGGCAGTTTTGCGGGACGGCTCAAATTTACCGTGTGCTACACAGGCTTGTCTGTTCGTAGTGACCGCAGTCGATCTGCAAAACAAAAAGCCCAACCATTCGGTTGGGCTTTTGCTTGAAGCAGATGGTGCCGGTGAAAGGAATCGAACCCTCGACCTTCTCATTACAAGTGAGCTGCTCTACCAACTGAGCTACACCGGCGTGGCGTGCCGGGGCACGCGCAGGGACCGCATTGTAATTAAAAAACGCGACCCCTGCGTGGCGCTCGCTATTTGACGATCGTCAGGCGCGGACGCTTGGGTTCGTCGTCGCCGCCGTCGTCGTCAGGCGCGGCATCCGCGTCGGCTTCGGGCGTGGCGGTGTCGGACGCGTTCTGCGTGCCCGGCGCCGGCGGTTCGTAGGGCTGCACTTCGAAGCCCATGCCCGCGCCGGTTTCGCGCGCGTAGATGGCGCTGACGGCGCCCACCGGCACGTAGACGTTTTCGGTCACGCCGCTGAAGCGGGCCTGGAATTCGATGAATTCATTGCCCAGCACCAGGCGGTTGGTGGCCAGCGTGCCGACGTTCAGTGTGATCTGTCCGTCGCGCACGTGGGCGACGGGCACCATCGTGTGCTCGTCGACCTGCACGGTGATGTACGGCGTGTAGCCGTTATCGGTGCACCATTCGTGCAGCGCGCGGATCAGGTACGGTTTGGTCGAAGTTTCACCCATCACGCAACAACCTTAGCGACGCATCACTTTTTCCGAAGGCGTCAGCGCTTCGATGTAGGCCGGACGCGAGAAGATGCGTTCGGCGTACTTTTGCAGCGGCGCTGCGTTCTTGGGCAGTTCGATGCCGTAGTGGTCCAGGCGCCACAGCAGCGGGGCCACGGCCACGTCGAGCATGGAGAATTCCTCGCCCAGCATGTACTTGTTCTTGAGCAGCATGGGGGCCAGCTGGGCCAGGCGGTCGCGGATGTTCTGGCGGGCGTTGGCCAGCTTCTTCTCGTCCGGCTTGGCGCTGCGGTCTTCCAGCGTCGAGACGTGAACGAACAGTTCTTTCTCGAAGTTGTACAGGAAGAGGCGCGTGCGGGCGCGCATGACCGGGTCGGCCGGCATGAGCTGCGGGTGCGGGAAGCGTTCGTCGATGTACTCGTTGATGATGTTCGACTCGTACAGGACCAGGTCGCGCTCGACCAGAATGGGCACTTGACCGTACGGGTTCATCACCGAGATGTCTTCGGGCTTGTTGTACAGGTCGATGTCGCGGATCTCGAAATCCATGCCCTTTTCGAACAACACGAAGCGGCAGCGTTGCGAAAACGGACACGTGGTTCCGGAATAGAGCACCATCATGGCGGTAAGTCCTTTATGAAAAACGAAAGGCCAGCGCCTTAATCTAGCAGGCGCTGGCCCCGATTGCCAGGCGGGGATAGGCGTACAGCCCTATCCGCCGTTTCCGGCTCCGATATTGGGGACGGAAGTTAAGCCTGGCGGGGCGTTGCGGTTAGCGCACGTGTTTCCAGTAAGAGGCGTTCAAACGCCACATCACCAGGAAAAACAACAGCAGGAACAACATGACACCGACGCCCAGCTTCACGCGGAAAGTCTGGACGGGCTCGGCCATCCAGGACATGAACGCGGTCAGGTCAGCGACGTCGTTGTCGTATGTTGCGACTTGGGCCGGGTTGGCGGCCTTAAATTTGGCATCGAAGGTGGCATGGCCGTGGTAGTTGGCTACCGGTTCGGCCTTGACCGTGGAAAAACCTTGAGCATCGTACACCGTCGTGACCCGTTCCCAGGTTTTCGGGGCGCCTTCCTTGCCCTCGACCTCGTGCATGGCCACGGTGGTCAGCTCGCGCGGACCCTGCCGTTCCCAGAGGGCGTGGGGCATGCCCACCGACGGGAACACCAGGTTGTTCCAGCCCGTGGCGCGTGAAGTGTCGCGGTAGAACGTGCGCAGGTAGGTGTAGATGTAGTCGGAACCCGAGGGGCCGGCGTTGACGGATTTGGCACGGGCGATCACGGACAGGTCCGGGGGCGTCGTGCCAAACCACTTCTTGGCGTCCTTGGGCGTCATGGCGATATGCATCATATCGCCCACTTTTTCGCCGGTGAACAGCAGGCTTTCCTTGATTTGCTGGTCGGTCAGCCCGATGTCCTTGAGCTTGTTGTAGCGCATCGAGGATGCGCTATGGCAGTTCAGACAGTAGTTGACGAACAGCTTGGCGCCGTTTTGCAGCGACGCGACGTCGTTGACGCGGTAAGGCGCCTTGTCCAGCGGAAAGCCGCCTTCAGCGGCGTAAGTGGCGGTACACGTGAGCATCAAGGCCACGGCACCAATCAGCTTCTTGATCATGGTTAGTCCGTTATTCTCGTGGGCTCAGTGGGCGTGGAACGTGACGCGGTCGGGCACTTTCTTGAAGGTGCCCAGGCGGCTCCAGACCGGCATCAGGAAGAAGAATGCCAGGTACAGCAGCGTGCCGATCTGCGACGTGATGTTCAACGGCGGACTGGGCGGCTGCGTACCGATGTAGCCGAGCACCAGGAAGTTGACCATGAAGATGCCGTAGATCCACTTATGCCAGGTGGGGCGGTAGCGGATCGACTTGACCGGCGAATGGTCCAGCCACGGCAGGAAGAACAGGATGACCACGGTGCCGCCCATGGCGACCACGCCCCAGAACTTGGCATCGATGGCGCGCAGCAGCACGGCCACGATGATCAGGATCGCGGGGATGGCGATGCGCATGAAGCCCTTCAGGTTGCTCTTGACGAGCAGCGCGATGGCGCCCAGCACCGAAGCGCCGGCCAGGACCCACGTGAATTCATCGGTGGTGGCGCGCAGCATCGAGTAGAACGGCGTGAAGTACCAGACCGGGGCGATGTGCGGGGGCGTCTTCAGCGAGTCAGCAGGAATGAAGTTGTTGAACTCGAGGAAGTACCCGCCCATTTCCGGCGCGAAGAACACGATGAAGGCAAAGACGAGGAGGAACCCCGCCACGCCGACCAGGTCGTGCACCGTGTAGAACGGGTGGAACGGAATACCGTCTTTGGGCCGGCCGTACTTGTCTTTCGGGCCTTCCTTGATTTCGATGCCGTCCGGGTTGTTCGAGCCGACTTCGTGCAGCGCCACCAGGTGAGCCGCCACCAGCCCCACCAGCACCAGCGGAATGGCGATGACGTGGAAGGCGAAGAAGCGGTTCAGCGTGGCGTCGGACACGACGTAGTCGCCGCGGATCCAGATCGACAGCTCGGGGCCGATGAACGGGATGGCGGCGAACAGGTTCACGATCACCTGTGCGCCCCAGTAGGACATCTGGCCCCACGGCAGGAGGTAGCCGAAGAAGGCTTCGGCCATCAGACAGAGGAAGATCGCGACGCCGAAGATCCACACCAGCTCGCGCGGCTTGCGGTACGAACCGTAGAGCAGCCCGCGCAGCATGTGCAGGTAGACGACGACGAAGAACATCGACGCGCCGGTGGAATGCATGTAGCGCACCAGCCAGCCCCACGGGACTTCGCGCATGATGTATTCGACGGACTGGAACGCGCGTTCGGCGTCCGGCTTGTAGTGCATGACCAGGAAAATGCCGGTCACGATCTGCAGCACCAGCACCAGGAGTGCCAGGGACCCAAAGAAATACCAGAAGTTGAAGTTCTTCGGTGCGTAATACTCGGACAGATGGGCTTTCCAGGTGGAGGTCACCGGGAAGCGCCGGTCCAGCCAGCCCAACAGGCCTGTCGTCTCGACGGTTTTCTCGCCAGCCATGTAACGGCTCCTTCTCTAATACGTGGCGTATTTGTTTTACTTACGTAATTCGGGAAAAAAGCGCGACGCGAGCGTCAGGCCTTGTTGTCTTCATCAACGCCCACGATGATGCGGGTGTCGGTGAGGTACTGGTACGGCGGAACTTCGAGATTATCGGGAGCAGGCTTGTTCTTGTAGACCCGGCCAGCCAGGTCGAACGTGGAGCCGTGGCACGGACAGAGGAATCCGCCTTGCCATGAGGCGCCCATGCCGCCACCGCCACCTGTCTCGAAGTGCGCGGTGGGCGAGCAGCCCAGATGAGTACAGATACCGACACAGACGAAGATCTCGGGCTTGCGCGAGCGGCCTTCGTTTTCGGCGTATTTGGGGGTGAAACCGGCGCGTTTGGAGTCAGGGTCCGCCAGGAGGGCGTCCTGGCTTTTGAGGCCGGCGAGCTGCTCGGGAGAGCGGTGGATGATCCAGACGGGCTTGCCACGCCATTCCACGGTTTTCATGGTGCCGACGGGAATGTCGCCGATGTCGACTTCGACGGGCGCCCCGGCGGCGCGGGCTTTTTCGGAGGGGGAAAACGTGCTTACTAGGGGTATTGCCGTTGCGACACCTGCTACGCCACCCACAGCACAGGCGGTGGTAACCCAGAAACGTCGCGAAGGATCAGGTGGCAGGTTGGGATCAACCGCACCGTCATCGTCATGCACCAGCGTATCCTGACTCATCTTCCTATCCTTGTTGATGCGCCCGCTCTACGAGTAGCATCACTTCTGCGGCATCGGGTTCGCGGGAATGTGTAACAACATAGCAACCGCGTATTATAGCGCCAGCCCACTGGCGGGCGTATCACGAAGGGAGTGCTTTTATGAGCAAAGCGACTGGTTTCGTCAAAGAATTCCGAGATTTCGCTGTTAAAGGTAATGCGGTTGACTTGGCGGTCGGTGTGATCATCGGCGCAGCATTCGGCAGGATTGTCGATTCGCTGGTCAAGGACATCGTCATGCCATTGGTCAATTTCGTGCTTGGCGGGTCTGTCGATTTCTCGAACAAGTTCCTGGTGCTGTCGATGCCTGCGGGATACAACGGGCCGATGACGTATGCGGATCTGACGAAGGCGGGCGCGAACGTGTTCGCCTGGGGCAATTTCGTCACGATCATCATCAACTTCGTGTTGCTGGCGTTTGTGATTTTCTGGATGGTGAAGGCGATCTACAAGGCTCGCACGAAGGCCGAGGAAGCGCCGGCCGCACCGGCTGCGACGCCGGAGGATGTGGCGCTGCTGCGCGAGATCCGGGATCTGCTCAAGCGGCCGTAAAGACAAGGCGCCCTTCGGGGCGCTTTCTTTTTTGGCTGTTGGATGTGTTTGCTGGCATCGGGTTTGGCTTCGTGCCCCAGCCCCGACGGGCTCAAAGCTTCTCGAATGCCGAGGCCGTCAGACCGAGGATTGCGTGCGGGATTTTCGGGGCCCGCCGCTTGCGGCCGCGCGGGCGGCCAGCAATCGGCTTACGCGCTTGTGGGGCGTTGTGGCGGTGGGCGCTACGCGCTGGCGTTGGGCTGCGAAATCGGACCAGTTCTGTTGCTTGCGTGGTTTTGCGCGTGGCTCGGCTGATTCGTTGCCACGATATCGGATTGTCCGAATCAGGGCGGGCGGCGCGTGGGAGCGTCTTGCCGCCCTGCTTCCTTTACACCGGGTTATCCAGGTCGACGAAGTCGACCTGGATGCCGAAGCGGTCGGCGACGGCTTGGCCCAGGGCCTGGATGCCGTAGCGTTCGGTGGCGTGGTGGCCGGCGCCGATGAAGGCGACGCCGGTTTCCTGGGCGAGGTGGAAGGTGGATTCCGAGGCTTCGCCGGTGATGTAGGCGGTGGCGCCGGCGTCGATGGCGTCGGCGAGCATGCCTTGGGCGCCGCCGGTGCACCAGGCGATGCGGGCCAGGGGCTGGTCGGGGTTGCCGACGACGAGGGGCTGGCGGCCCAGGCGTTGCTGGACGCGGGCGGCAAGGTCGCCCAGGGTGGGCAGGTCGGGGGCCGAGCCCAGCCAGACGAGGTTGTCGGCGCCACAGGTGCGGGGCGTACCGTCGTCGCGGCGTTCGGGGGCAAGGCCCAGGATGCGTGCGAGTTGGGCGTTGTTGCCCAGCGTGGGGTGGGCGTCCAGGGGCAGGTGGTAGGCGTAGAGGTTCAGGTCGTTTTTCAGGGCCAGGGCCATGCGGGTGCGGCGGGTGCCGATGACGCGGCGGTCTTCGTTGCGCCACATCCAGCCGTGGTGGACCAGGACGGCGTCGGCGCCACGTTCGACGGCGATGCGCAGCAGGGCTTCGCTGGCGGTGACACCGGTGATAATGTGTCCGACTTCGGAACGGCCTTCCACCTGCAGCCCGTTGGGGCAGTAGTCCTTGAAACGGGCGGCTTGCAGGGTGTCGTCCAGCCAGTTGGCCAGGACGTGGGAGTCCACTTTACTCATTGCTAGTCCTATCAGAAACATGCGCCGATATTGGCTGATATTCGCTCAGGCCGTCACGGTCTGCCTGGGTATTCTATTCGTGGTGACTACCTTGCGGCCCGATCTGCTGCGGCTGGGCGGGCCGGCGGCGTCGTCGCCCGTGCCCCAGCAGGCGGTAGGGGCACGTCCGCTGGCGGGCGTGGTGTCGTATGCGGACGGGGTGGCTCGGGCCGCGCCGTCGGTGGTGAATGTGTACACGACCAAGCACGTGAATGTGCCGTTGGTGCCGTTGCCGGATGATCCGATCCTGCGCCAGTTGTTCGGGCAGGTGCCGGGGGTGAGCCGGCGGCAGGCCAGTACCAGCCTGGGTTCGGGGGTGGTGGTGAACCACGACGGTTACGTGTTGACGAATTACCACGTGGTGCAGGCGGCGGACGCGATCGAGGTGGCGTTGGCCGACGGGCGCAAGGATACGGCGAAGGTGGTGGGTGCGGATCCGGATACGGACCTGGCGGTGCTGAAGCTGGCGACGCTGCGCAATCTGCCGGCGGCGACGTTGGCACCGGATCGCGGCCTGCGAGTGGGCGATGTGGTGCTGGCGATCGGCAATCCGTTTGGCGTGGGACAGACGACGACGCAGGGCATCGTGTCGGCGTTGGGGCGCAATGGGCTGGGCCTGAACACGTACGAGAATTTCATCCAGACGGACGCGGCGATCAATCCGGGCAATTCGGGCGGCGCGCTGGTGGATGCGCAGGGCAATCTGGTGGGCATCAACACGGCGATCTATTCGGAATCGGGCGGGTCGCTGGGCATCGGGTTCGCGACGCCGATCGATATCGCGCGCAAGGTGATGGACGAGATCGTCAAGACGGGCGGCGTGAAGCGCGGTTGGCTGGGCGTGGAACCGCAGGACCTGACGGCGGAACTGGCGCGGGCGTTCCAGATGGAGGCGAACGCTCGCGGGGTGATCATTGCCGGCGTGATGCGCGACGGCCCGGCCGCCAAGGGCGGGCTGCGTGTGGGCGATATCGTGCAGACGGTGAACGGCAAGCCGATGACGGATACGTCGGGGCTCTTGGCCGAAATTGCGCAACTGCCGCCGGGGCAGCGCGCCACGTTGGGGGTGCTGCGCGGCGGCAAGGCGACCGAGGTGGCGGTGGTGGTGGGCACGCGTCCGGGGCTGCCGCGCTAGGCCCGCAGGGGTGACGCCGCGCTAGATGCCGCCGGGACGCCGCAAGGGGCGTGCCTTGGCAGCGTTGCGCACCGCCGGGGTTGCGCCGGGGTCTTCGAGCATCAGGCGTACGACCTTCAGCACTTTCCTTTGTGTGATTTCAGGCTGGCGCCGCAATAGCGTGCAGAGTCCGCAGCAGTACTCGTCGGACGGCGCGGCGCCCTGGACGGCACTCGGGCCGGCCATGCCGTCGGTCAACCAGGGTACGTGGGTGCCCAGCGCGCGGGCCAGTCGCAGCAAGGTGCCACGCGTGGGCGAGTAGTGGTCTTCGCGGGTGAGAATGCGGTGGATGCAGGACTGCGACACGCCGGACAGGCGTGCCAGCTGGTTCTGGCTTTTGATGCCACGCCGCCGCATCAGGGCGCGCAGCCGGAGGGCGAGCGACATGGTTGCAATGTAGGATTGCAGCCAGGTTGGTACAAGCGGAAACGGTCCGTTTATTCGCGCGCGTGAAACGGGAGTTGCCGCGGGTGCCGGGGGCGCGAAGGCCCCCGATGGCACGGCGATGGATGCTTAGTGGCGCTCGGTGAGCGAGCCGTCGGCCGGGGCGTCTTCGGCCCCGGGCTTGGGGGTGACCATTCGTGCGCAGATCAGGCCGATCTCATACAGCAGGCAGAGCGGCACGGCCAGCATGAACTGGCTGACCACGTCGGGCGGGGTGACGACGGCGGCGATGATGAAGGCGCCGACCACGACGTAGCCACGCGCGCTCTTGAGCTTGGACAGCTCGACCACGCCCATGCGTACCAGCAAGACCACGGCCACGGGAACTTCGAAGGTGATGCCGAAGGCCATGAACATCGTCATGACGAAGCTGAGATAGGCCTCGATGTCAGGCGCCGGCGTGATGGACTGCGGCGCGAAGGTGGCGATGAAGTGAAAGACCGTGCGGAAGACCACGAAATAGCAGAACGCCATGCCCGCGATGAACAGCAGCGTGCTGGAGATGATCAGCGGCAACGCCAGGCGCTTTTCGTGCTTGTACAGGCCAGGCGCGACGAAGGCCCAGGCCTGGTACAGCACCACCGGCAGCGCGACGATGAAGGCGGCCATCATGGTGACCTTGACCGGCACCATGAAGGGCGTGATGACGCCGGTGGCGATCATGCGGGTGCCTTGCGGCAGCGAGGCCAGCATGGGCTGGGCCAGCACGTCGTAGATGGCCGACGCGCCGGGGTAGATGAACAGGATGATGAACACGACCACCACCGCGCCAACGGCGCGCAGCAGGCGGGTCCGCAGTTCGACCAGATGGGAGATGAAGCTTTCCTGCTGGCCGTCTTCTTGGGAGGCGTCCTGGGTCACGTTGTCGTTCCGGAGGGCGTGGCGGGCTTGGCCGACGAGGTAGCGCCAGCGGCGGGCGAACCCGCGGCGGGCGCGCTGGGCGCCGGGGCGGGAGCCGGTTGTGTGGCCGGCATGGAGGCGGGCGTTTCCAGGTCCAGGCTCAGATTCGGGCTGGGCGGCGCAATGGTGCGCGGTGTGTCAGGCGAACCTGCGGCAGGCGCGTCAGCCGTCGCGGCGGCCTGGCCAGCGAGTGGCTGCATCAGCGGTTCGGCGGGGGCGTCGGTGCCTGTCGCGGCCGCGGGCTTGCCGCTGGCTTCGCGGGCGACCTCGTCGAGTTCGGCGCGGAATTGCTGGACGGGTTCCTGCAGTGCGGCGTGGGTGTCGTTGAGCGATTGCTTCACGCCTTGGGCGGCGTCTTCCATTTCGTTTTTGAACTTGCGCAGTTCGTCCAGCTCGATTTCGCGCTGGATATCGGATTTCACGTCGTTGACGTAACGCTGCGCGCGGCCCAGCAAGTGGCCGACCGTGCGGGCGACCTTGGGCAAGCGTTCGGGGCCGATGACGATCAGCGCGACGACGCCGATCACCATCAGTTCAGTGAGGCTGACATCAAACATTCGACGGCCGCTCGGGAATTGAGGCAATGAGGGCCGGCCGGTTCAGGCCGGGCCCGGGGGGCGAGCAGGCGCTCAGGGGTTGGATTTTTCCTTGGCCTGCACATCGATGGTGTCGCCGGCCACGCGCTGCTGCGCGATCGGTTCGGCGGGCTTGTCGCCGTTGGCGTCTTTCATGCCTTCCTTGAAGCCCTTGACGGCGCCGCCGAGGTCGGAACCGATGTTGCGCAGTTTCTTGGTGCCGAAAATCAGCGCCACGATGACCAGAACGACCAACCAATGCCAAATGCTAAAGCTACCCATGACGGTTCTCCGTATTACGCGGTGGGGGCCACGCGCCCTTTCCAGGGTCGCGAGCCGCCGATGATGTGGAAATGCAGATGCGGGACTTCCTGGCCGCCTTCGACGCCAGAGTTGATCATGATGCGAAATCCGCCATCAGGGCCCGGACGGCAACCGTTTTCAGCGGCAAGCCGCGGCGCCAACGACATCATTCTACCCAACCAACCTGCGTCCTCGTCCGTAATATCCTGCATGGATGTGACATGACGTCGAGGGATGAGCAGCAAATGCACCGGCGCGGCCGGATTGATATCGTGGAATGCAACAAAGTCCTCGTCCTCGTAGACCTTCCTGGACGGGATTTCGCCAGCGGCGATCTTGCAGAAAAGACAGTTGGCGCTCATTTTTCCGGGTTCCGTGTCAGTCTTGGGGACGGCTGGCCTTTTCGGCCAGGCCCGACAGGCCCTCGCGGCGGGCCAGCTCGGCCAGCACATCGTCGGGGCGCAGGTTGAAGTGCGTCAGCGCGACCAGGCAATGAAACCACAGGTCGGCGGTTTCGCTGACGATGCGGTCGGGGACACCGTCTTTGGCGGCCATGACCAGTTCGGTGGCCTCTTCGCCGATCTTTTTCAGGAAGGCGTCGGGGCCCTTGGACAGCAGCTTGGCCGCGTACGAGGCCTGGGGATCGCCGCCGTTTTCGGGGCGGCGGGTTTCCAGGGTGTCGGCGATGCGGGCCAGGATGTCGTGGGCGCTGAGGGGCGAGTGGGTCATTTGTAGATCAGTTCGGGGTCTTTCAGGACCGGGTCCACGGTGACCCAGGCGGCCTGATCCGTCTGCCCTTCCAGGCGGCGGTAGAAGCAGCTGGCGCGGCCGGTGTGGCAGGCGATGCCGCCTTCCTGGTGCACTTTGAGCAGCACCACGTCGCCGTCGCAGTCCAGGCGCAATTCATGCACCTGCTGGACGTGGCCGGATTCCTCGCCCTTGCGCCACAGGCGCTGGCGCGAGCGCGACCAGTACACCGCGCGGCCGGTGGCGGCGGTTTCGGTCAGCGATTCGCGGTTCATCCAGGCCACCATCATGATCTGGCCGTTGTCGGCGTCTTGCGCGATGGCGGGGATCAGGCCGTTTTCGTCGAAGACGACGTCGGCCATCCAGCTGGGTTCGTTGCTCATTTCTATAACCTCACTTCGATGCCTTGCTCGGCCATGAAGCGCTTGCATTCGCCGACCGTGTGCTGGCCGAAGTGGAAAATGCTGGCGGCCAGCACGGCGCTGGCCCGGCCGGTGGTGACGCCGTCGGCCAGGTGCTGCAGGTTGCCGACGCCGCCGGAGGCGATGACGGGCACCGGCACGGCGTCCGAGACGGTGCGGGTCAGTTCCAGGTCGAAGCCCGACTTGGTGCCGTCGCGGTCCATGCTGGTGAGCAGGATTTCGCCGGCGCCGTAGGCGGCCATGCGGCGGGCCCAGGCCACGGCGTCCAGCCCGGTGGCCTTGCGGCCGCCATGGGTGAAGACTTCCCAGCGGGGCGCTTCGCCGGGGGCGGACACCCGGCGCGCGTCGATGGCGACCACCACGCATTGCGAGCCGTGGTAATCGGACGCGGCGCGCACCAGGTCCGGGTTGGCCACGGCGGCGCTGTTGATGCTGATCTTGTCGGCGCCGGCATTGAGCAGGCGCTGGATGTCGGATACCTGGCGCACGCCGCCGCCGACGGTCAGCGGAATGAAGACCTGCGAGGCCACCTGCTCGATGATGGGCAGGATCAGGTCGCGGCCGTCGCTGGTGGCGGTGATGTCCAGGAACGTGAGTTCGTCGGCGCCCTGCTCGTTGTAGCGGCGGGCGATCTCGACGGGGTCGCCCGCATCGAGCAGGTTGACGAAGTTGACACCCTTGACGACCCGGCCGGCGGTGACGTCCAGGCAAGGGATGATGCGGCGGGTCAGCGCGCTTTGGGTGGGCGCGCCGGCCTCGGGGGACCTGCTGGGAGTGGTCATTTTGCCAATTCGTCGGCGCGGGCCTGGGCCGCTTGGAAATCGAGCGTGCCTTCGTAGATGCTGCGGCCCAGGATGGCGCCTTCGACGCCCTCTTCTTCGACGGCGCACAGCGCTTCGATGTCCTGGATGCCGGCGATGCCGCCCGAGGCGTACACGGGGATGCGCACGTGCTGCGCCAGGCGCACGGTGGCTTCGACGTTGACGCCCGACAGCATGCCGTCACGGCCGATGTCGGTGTAGATGATGGCTTCGCAGCCGTAGTCTTCGAACTTCTTGGCCAGGTCGAGCACGTCGTGGCGGGTCAGCTTGCTCCAGCCGTCGGTGGCGATCTTGCCGTCGCGGGCGTCCAGGCCGACGATGATCTGGCCCGGGAAGGCGCCGCAGGCGTCCTGCAGGAAGCCCGGGTTCTTGACCGCGGCGGTGCCGATGATGACGTACGAGATGCCGGCGTCGAGGTAGCGCTCGATGGTGTCGAGATCGCGGATGCCGCCGCCGATCTGGACGGGGATGTCGTCGCCGACGGCGTCCAGGATGGCCTTGATGGGCGCTTCGTTCTTGGGCTTGCCGGCGACGGCGCCGTTCAGGTCGACCAGATGCAGGCGGCGGGCGCCTTGCTCGAGCCAGCGGGTGGCCATGGAAGCGGGGTCTTCGGAGAACACCGTTGCATCGTCCAGGTCGCCCTGGCGCAGACGCACGCAGCGTCCGTCTTTGAGATCGATGGCGGGGATCAGCAGCATGGTGGGCAGCGGGAAAATATAGGTTGAATGGTCTGGAGCGCGTGGGCCGAAGCGGCCTACGGCTGCCAGTCTACAAAATTGCGATACAGGCGCAAACCGTGCTCGGCGCTCTTTTCCGGGTGGAACTGCACCGCGAAAATGTTAGCTGCCGCTACTGCGCAGGTAAAGGACAGGCCGTAATCGGTTTCACCGACGGTCAGGCTTGCATCGACCGGGTCGGCGTAATAGCTATGGACGAAATAGAAATGCGTGTCGTCCGGAATGCCGTCCCAGATAGGGTGAGAGCGCGTCTGGCGGACTTTGTTCCATCCCATGTGCGGGACCTTGAGGCGTTCGGGGCGGCCATCGACCAGGCCCGCGCCGCCGGTATCGGCCAGGCAGGCTTCGTCGTCGGCCGGCACCGGGTCGGCAAAGCGCGGGCCCGAAAAGCGGCGCACCACGCCGGGGAACAGTCCCAGGCAGGACGTGCCGCCCTCTTCGCTGGCGTCGAACAGCATCTGTTCGCCGACGCAGACGCCCAGCAGCGGCTTGCTGCGTGCGGCCTTGACGACTGCTTCGCGCAGGCCGGATTCATTCAGGGTGCGCATGCAGTCCGCCATGGCGCCCTGCCCGGGAAAGACGACGCGGTCGGCCGCGTCGATATCTTGGGGCTGGCTGCAGATGCGGATGTCCGCGTCGGGGGCGGCGTACTTGAGCGCGCGCGCGACGGAATGGAAGTTGCCCATTCCGTAGTCGACGATGGCGATAGTGGTCACTTCGATTTACCTGGTGCGTGGGAGGTCGCGGCGGTTACAGCACGCCCTTGGTGGAGGGCACGACGTCGCCCATGCGCGGGTCGACTTCGACGGCCATGCGCAGCGCGCGGCCACAGGCCTTGAAGACCGTTTCGCACTGGTGGTGCGCGTTGGTGCCACGCAGGTTGTCGATGTGCAGCGTGATCAGGGCATGGTTGACCAGGCCCTGGAAGAATTCGCGGGTCAGGTCGACGTCGAAGGCGCCGATGTGCGATCGCGTGAAGGGGATGTGATATTCCAGGCCGGGGCGGCCGGAAAAGTCGACGACCACGCGCGACAGGGCTTCGTCCAGCGGCACGTAGGCGTGGCCGTAGCGGCGCAGGCCGGCCTTGGTGCCCACCGCCTTGGCGATGGCCATGCCCAGGGTGATGCCCACGTCTTCCACCGTGTGATGCGCATCGATGTGCAGGTCGCCCTCGGCCTTGATGTCGAGGTCGATCAGGCCGTGGCGCGCGATCTGGTCCAGCATGTGGTCCAGGAAGGGCACGCCGGTGTCGATCGTCTGCTTGCCGGTGCCATCGAGGTTGATGGCCACGCGGATGCGGGTTTCGTTGGTGTTGCGGGTGATCTCTGCGGTACGCATGTCAGAACTCGATTAGGCACTCAGGATGTCTTGCAGTGCCGATAGCAAAGCGGCGTTCTCGGCCGGGGTGCCCACCGAGATGCGGAGGCAGTCGGCCAGGAGCGGATGGGCGTTGGAGAAGTTACGAACCAATATTTTGCGCGTTTTCAGGGCAAGATGCACGGCGTTGCCGTCCAGCTTGCCGGAAAAGCGGGCGAGTACGAAGTTGGCGGCGGAAGGGAATACCCTGACGCCGGGCAACGCGGCCAGGGCGGCGGCCAGCGGCTCGCGGTCGGCGCGCAGGCGGGCGGCCTGCTCGTCCAGCACCGGCTTGTGGCGCAGCACGGTCAGCACCGCGGCCTGGGTCAGCACGTCCAGGTTGTAGGGCGGACGCACCTTGTTGAGCTGGGCGATCCAGTCGGGGTGGCCGGCCAGGTAGCCAAAGCGCAGGCCCGCCAGGCCGATCTTGGACACGGTGCGCATTACCACCACGTTGGGCGCGGCCAGCACCTGGGGCATCCAGCTGCGGTCGGTGAACGGCTGGTAGGCCTCGTCCACCACCACCAGGCCCGGGGCTGCCGCGATGATGGCGGCGATGTCCGCGTCGGACCAGGCGCCGCCGGTGGGGTTGTTGGGCACGGCCAGGAACACCACCTTGGGCTGGTGCTCGCGAATGGCGGCCAGCATCGCGGAAATATCCAGGGACAGATCGCTGGCCAACGGCACGCCGACGAAACGGGCGTGGTCAAAGCGCGCCGCCATGTCGAAATAGACGAACGACGGCCACGGCGACAGCACCACGTCGCCCGGGTTGCAGCAGGCCTGCACCGCGATGTGGATGAGTTCGTCCGAACCGTTGCCGAACAGTACGTCGGCGTCGGCCGGCACACCGAAGGCCGTCTTGACCGCTTGCTGCAGCCCGGACAAGTCTGCGGCCGGATAGCGGTTCAGCGGGGTGTCGCGCAGCACGCGGGCCAGGTCGTCGCGAACCGCCTCGGGCAGCTCGTAGGGGCATTCCATGGCGTCCAGCTTGATGCAGCCTTCGGCATGCGCCACCGGGTAGGCGGCCAGCGCGAGAATGTCGGGCCGGATCGTGCCGGCGATGCGGCCGGCGGCGCCGCTCATGGCTTGTCGATCCGGTACTGGGCGCTGGCGGCGTGGGCCTGCAGGCCTTCGCCCAGCGCAAGCTCGGCCGCGATGCGGCCCAGCGTCTGGGCACCCTGGTGCGACACCTGGATCAGGCTGGAGCGTTTCTGGAAATCGTAGACGCCCAGCGGCGACGAGAACCGGGCCGTGCGCGAGGTGGGCAGCACGTGGTTCGGGCCGGCGCAGTAGTCGCCCAGGGCTTCCGAGCTGAAACGGCCCATGAAGATCGCGCCGGCGTGGCGGATCCTGGCGGTCCAGGTTTCGGGGTGCTCGGTGGAAATTTCCAGGTGCTCGGGGGCGATGTCGTTGGCGATGCGGCAGGCTTCGTCCAGGTCGCGGACCTGGATCAGCGCGCCGCGGTTCGCCAGGCTGACGCGCAGGATGTCGGCGCGCGGCATGGTGGGCAAGAGGCGCGCGATGGATGCTTCGACTTCGGCGATGAAGGCGGCGTCGGGGCACAGCAGGATGGACTGGGCCAGTTCGTCGTGCTCGGCCTGCGAGAACAGATCCATGGCGATCCAGTCGGCCGGCGTCTTGCCGTCGCAGATGACCAGGATTTCGCTGGGGCCGGCGATCATGTCGATGCCGACCACGCCGAACACGCGGCGCTTGGCGGCGGCCACGTAGGCATTGCCGGGGCCGACGATCTTGTCCACGGCGGGCACGGTGGCGGTGCCGTAGGCCAGCGCGCCGACGGCCTGCGCACCGCCGATGGCGAACACGCGGTCGACGCCGCCGATGGCGGCCGCAGCCAGGACGATGGGGTTGCGCACGCCGTCGGGCGTGGGCGTGACCATGATCAGTTCTTCGACGCCGGCCACTTTGGCCGGAATGGCGTTCATCAGCACCGATGACGGGTAGGCCGCCTTGCCGCCCGGCACGTACAGGCCGACGCGGTCCAGCGGTGTCACCTGCTGGCCCAGCATCGTGCCTTCGGCATCGGTGTAGGTCCAGGTCTCGGCGCGCTGGCGCTGGTGGTAGCTGCGCACGCGCTCGGCGGCGGCTTCCAGGGCGTGGCGCTGGGCCGCGGGCAGCGCGGCCAGGGCCGCATGCCATTCGGCCTTGGGGATTTCGAGCGTGGCCGCCGAGGCAGCCGGCATGCGGTCAAAGCGCTGGGTGTATTCCACCAGCGCCGCGTCGCCGCGGGTGCGCACGTCGGCCAGGATGCCGGCGGCGGCGCGGTCGATGGATTCGTCTTCCGTGGCCTCGAAGGCCAGCAGCTTGGACAGGGCGGATTGGAATCCGGGATCGCGGGAATCGAGACGGTTGATCAGGGCCATGGCGTCATGGTTCAAGCAAGGGAGCGGCCGCCGCGCGGGCGCGGCGGGCGAAAGTCAGGCGTTGCGGGTGGCGGCTCTTTCGAAGGCGTCCAGCAGCGGCTGCAGGCGGTCGCCGCGGGTTTTCAGGGCGGCCTGGTTGACGATCAGGCGCGAAGAGATCGGCATGATGTCTTCGACGGCGACCAGGTCGTTGGCGCGCAGCGTGCCGCCGGTGGAGACCAGGTCCACGATGCAGTCGGCCAAGCCTACCAGCGGCGCCAGTTCCATCGAACCATACAGCTTGATGATGTCGACGTACACACCCTTGGACGCAAAGTGTTCACGGGCTGACTGCACGTACTTGGTGGCCACGCGCAGCCGCGCGCCCTGGTGCACCGCGGCCTGGTAGTCGAAACCGTTGCGCACGGCCACGGCCAGGCGGCACTTGGCGATGTTCAGGTCGATCGGCTGGTACAGGCCGCCGGGCTGTTCGGCGGCATGCTCGATCAGCACGTCCTTGCCGGCAATGCCCAGGTCGGCCGCACCGTATTGCACGTACGTCGGCACGTCGGAGGCGCGCACGATGATCAGGCGCAGGCCCGGATCGCTGGTGGGCAGGATCAGCTTGCGCGAGCTTTCGGGGTTCTCGGGCACTTCGATGCCGGCTTCCGCCAGCAACGGCATGGTTTCTTCGAAGATTCGCCCCTTGGACAAAGCCAGGGTCAGGGGCGCGAGTTGGGCATCGCTCATGCCGATTCCTTGCCGGTTGCGCGTTGAATGTTGGCGCCCAGGGCGCGCAGCTTGACTTCCATGCGGTCGTAGCCGCGGTCCAGGTGATAGATGCGGTCGACCACGGTTTCGCCGTCGGCGGCCAGGCCGGCGATGACCAGGCTGGCCGAGGCCCGCAGGTCGGTCGCCATGACCGTGGCACCCGACAGGCGCTTGATGCCACGCACGATGGCGGTATGGCCGTCGATGTCGATGTCGGCGCCCATGCGGCGCAGTTCCTGCACGTGCATGTAGCGGTTTTCGAAGATGTTCTCGACGATGACGCTGGTGCCGTCGGCGACGGTGTTCAGGGTCATGAGCTGGGCCTGCATGTCGGTGGCGAAGCCCGGGTACTCGTGGGTGCGGAACCCCACGGCCTTGGGCCGGGTGGACATGGCGCCGCGGATCCAGTCGGGGCCGGTTTCGATGGTCAGGCCGGCCTCGACCAGCTTGTCCAGCGTGGCGCCCAGGATGCTCGCGTCGGCATTCTTGAGCAGGATGTCGCCACCGGCCGCGCCGACGGCGCACAGGAAGGTGCCGGCTTCGATGCGGTCGGAAATGACGCGGTGCTCGGCGCCGTGCAGGCGCTCGACGCCCTCGATCACGATGCGGTCGGTGCCGTGGCCCTGGATGCGGGCGCCCATCTTGATGAGCAGCTCGGCCAGGTCCACCACTTCGGGCTCGCGGGCGGCATTTTCCAGCACGGTGCGGCCTTCGGCCAGCACCGCGGCCATCAGCAGGTTCTCGGTGCCGGTGACGGTGACCATGTCGGTGCGGATGGAGGCGCCCTTCAGGCGCTTGGCGCGCGCCACCACGAAGCCGTGTTCGATGCTGATTTCAGCGCCCAGCGCGGCCAGGCCCTTGATGTGCTGGTCCACCGGCCGTTGGCCGATGGTGCAGCCGCCCGGCAGGCTGACGCGGGCTTCGCCGAAGCGCGCCACCAGCGGGCCCAGCACCAGGATGGACGCGCGCATGGTCTTGACCAGGTCGTAGGGCGCTTCCAGGTTGTCGACGCGGTCGGCCTGCAGCGTGACCAGGCCGTCGGCCGCGCGCTCGGCGCGCACGCCCATGCGGCCCAGCAGGCGCAGCATCGTGGCCGTGTCGTTCAGGTGCGGTACGTTGGACAGGGACAGCGGGTCGGCCGTCAGCAGGCCGGCACACAGGATCGGCAGAGCCGAGTTCTTGGCGCCGGAAATGATGATTTCGCCGCGCAGTTGCGCGCCGCCGGTAATGCGTAGCTTGTCCATGATTACTTGCCCGCCTGGGCGTACTCGCCAGGGGTCAGCGTACGCATCGACAGGGCGTGGATCTCGGCTTTCATGCGGTCGCCCAGGGCGGCGTAGACCAGTTGGTGGCGCTGGATCAGGCGCTTGCCTTCGAAGGCGGCGCTGACGATGACCGCGTCGAAATGCGAGCCGTCGCCTTGCACGTCGAGATGTTCACAGGGCAGGCCGTCCGCGATGTATTGGCGGACTTGCGCGGGAGTGGGAAGCATGGACGTCAGTTCCTGAGTTTGTAGCCGCTGGCCAGAAGCCGCAGCGCATAGATCGACAGTGCGAGGAACACCCCCGTCACCACCGCCAGGCTGCGCCAGGGGGAGACGTCCGACACCGAGAAGAATCCGTAACGGAAGCCGTCGATGGTGTAGAAAATGGGGTTCCAGTGGGACACGCCCTGCCAGAAGGCGGGGAGCGTATGGATGGAATAGAACACGCCGGACAGGAAGGTGGCCGGCATGATCAGGAAGTTCTGGAAGGCGGCGAGCTGGTCGAATTTCTCGGACCACAGGCCGGCGATCAGGCCCAGCACGCCCATGATGCCGCAGGCCAGCACGGCAAACACGAGCAGCCACAGCGGGTTGGCGGGCACCAGCGACACGAAGAACAGCGCCACCACCCACACGCACAGGCCTACGGCCAGGCCACGCACCACGGCCGCCAGCACGTAGGCGGCGAAGATGTCGCGGTGCGACAGCGGCGGCAGCAGCATGAACACCAGGTTGCCCGTGATGCGGCTCTGGATCAGCGACGAGGACGGGTTGGCGAAGGCGTTCTGCAGCATGCTCATCATCATGAGCCCGGGGATCAGGAACGCGGTGTAGGGCACGCTGCCGTACACCATGACGCGCCCTTCCAGCACGTGGGCGAACACCAGCAGGTACAGCAGCGCGGTGATGACGGGCGCGGCGATGGTCTGGAAGCTGACCTTCCAGAAGCGCAGCAATTCCTTGCGCAGCAGGGTCGGAAAGCCCGACCCCGCATCCAGGCGGGGTTGCACCAGCGGCTGGCTGGCGTTGGCGGCGGGCTGCGTCATTGCGGCATCTCTTCGGGTTGCGGGGCGGGCTTGTCGTCCTGGTGCATGATGCGCACGAAGGCGTCTTCGAGGTCGACGCCGCCGACGCGGGCCAGCAGCGCCTGGGTGGTGTCCAGCGCCACGATGCGGCCGCCCTTGAGCATGGCGATGCGGCCGCACAGGGCTTCCGCTTCTTCCAGGTAATGGGTCGTGAGCATGATGGTGTGGCCGGCCTTGTTCAGGCGCGAGATGAATTCCCACAGCGTGCGGCGCAGATCGACGTCGACGCCCGCGGTGGGTTCGTCCAGCACGATCACGGGCGGGCGGTGCACCAGCGCCTGCGCGACCAGCACGCGGCGCTTCATGCCGCCGGACAGCGCCCGCATGTTCGAATTGGCCTTGTCGGCCAGCCCGAGATTGAAGAGGATTTCGTCGATCCAGTCGTCGTTCTTGCGCAGGCCGAAATAGCCCGACTGGATGCGCAGCGTTTCGCGCACCGTGAAGAACGGGTCGTAGACCAGCTCTTGCGGCACCACGCCCAGGGCCCGCCGTGCCGACTTGTAGTCGGCCACGACGTCGTAGCCACAGACGGTGGCGCGGCCGGCGCTGGCGCGGGCCAATCCGGCCAGGATGGAAATCAGGGTGGTCTTGCCCGCGCCGTTGGGGCCGAGCAGGCCGAAGAACTCGCCGTGCTCGATGTTCAGGCTGACGTTGTCGAGCGCCTGGAAGCCGGCCCCAGGCGCGCGGCCGGTGAGCTTGCCCCAGCCGCTACGGCGCGGCGAGTAGATTTTGGAGACGTTCTCTAGACTAACGGCAGACATGACGGCGGGGAGGTTGCCCGGAAAAGAGCGAATTGATCATTATATAAGCGGCCCGCCTTGCGAGGCGCTGATAGCCCCGGCGGCCGTAGGGCACGGGCTGTAATGTGTCCCCAAAATAACAGGCCCGGCGGGCCGCAAGGGCGCGCCGGGCCGGCAGGCAACTGGACAGGACCTTACTGGTTGCGCTGGTTCAGGGCCTGGATCAGGCCGTCGATGCCGTTCTGGTTGATCTGCTGGGCGAACTGGTTGCGGTAGTTCTCGATCAGCCAGATGCCTTCGACGTTCATGTCGTAGATTTTCCAGCCCTGGGGCGTTTTTTCCAGGCGGTAGTCCACGCCGGTGGGCTGGCCGTTGGCCTGGCTGATGAGCGTGCGCACGACCACGTCGTCGGCCTTGGGGTCGCCGCGGAACGGCAGCGCCGTGACCTTGGTGCTGGACGTGACGCGGGTCAGCGCGCCGCTGTAGGTGCGCACCAGCGTGCCGCGGAAGGCGTCGGCCAGGGATTTTTTCTGGGCGTCGCTGGCTTGGCGCCAGTAGCGGCCGGCGGCCAGGCGGGTGGTCTTCTGGAAGTTGACGTAGGGCAGGATGTGTTCGTTGACGACCTGGTTGATGCGGGCGGTATTGCCCGCCTTGATCGCACCGTCGGCCTTCAGGACGTCCAGGGCTTCATTGGCCACGCCCAGCACGAACTGGTCGGGTGCGCCATTGGCGTCGGGTTGCGCCTGCACGGCGGCGCCGGCCGCCAGGCCCAGCAGGCCGGCCAGGGCCAGGCGCTGGAGCAGGGAAAAGAAAGAAAACCGCATGAAAACTCCTTGCTGTACTGATTACGCAATCTGACAGCTTACTTGGTTGCGGGCACGGGTGCCGGGGTGGCGGCGCCCTTGTCCTTGGCGGCGGGCGCGTCGCCCTCGTCGTCTTCGTAGTTGGGCAGGCTGGACTCGTCGTCCACACGCTGGCCCTTGACCATGGCGGCGCGGCGCTGCAGATAGGCGTCACGAATGAAGCTGTAGGGGTCGAGCGCGACGCGGTCGATGGTGTCGGTGGCGTTGAGCAGGCTGGCGCGGGTGTCGACGACTTCCAGGCCCCACAGCGAGTTGCGCAGCGGCACGTTGTCGATGGCGCTCACGCCCATGTAGCCGTACTGGCGGCCTTGCCAGTCGCCGATCAGGCCGACGCCGTCGCGCACGCTGGACGAACCGAAGAACGGCAACACCAGGTACGGGCCCTGGCCCAGGCCCCACACGCCCAGCGTCGTGCCGAAGTCGTTCGGGATCTTGCGGGCGCCATTGGCCGAGGCGACGTCGAAGCAGCCGCCCACGCCCATGGTGGTGTTGAACAGGAAACGGCCCAGCGTGTTGACGAAGTCGTGGCCGCGGCCCTGCAGGAAGCTGTTGGTGCCCGACCAGAGGTCGCCGACGTTGCTGAAGATGTTGTGGACGCAACTGCGCACCGGCTGCGGCGTGACGTAGGTGTAGGCCTGCGCCACCGGCTTGAAGACGGCGCGGTCGACGGTGTCGTTGAACTTGTAGACGCCGCGGTTGAAGCCTTCCCAGGGGTCGCGCGGGTCCGGCTGCTGCGGGGCAGCGCAACCCGCCATCAGCGCGCCGGCGGCGGCCACGGTGGCGATACGGGAAAGAGCTTTCTTGTTCATGATCAGGGCATCCCTATCAGCAGAGTTCTATTCTTATTGCAGCGTGCGCCCGATGCGGCGATGGCCGCATCGGGCGGATTGTCTTTAATTCGGGGCATTCGCTTCGGGGGCGGCAGCCGCTTTCGAGCCTTCTTTTTCGGCCGAGCCGTACAGGAACTTGCTGATCAGCTGCTCCAGCACGACGGCGCTTTGGGTATAGCGGATTTTCCCGCCATCGGCAAAGTTGTCTTCTTCGCTGCCCGGGGTCAAGCCCAGGTACTGTTCGCCCAGCAGGCCGGACGTGAGGATGGCCGCGGACGAGTCCTTGGGGAACTGGTAGGCGGTTTCCAGGTTGATCGCCACGACGGCCTGGAAGGTCTTGTCGTCAAAGGAGATCTTGGCGATCCGGCCCACCACCACGCCCGCGCTTTTCACGGGCGCGCGGACCTTGAGGCCGCCTACGTTATCGAAATTGGCCGTCAGCGTATAGGTGGGAGCGAAAGAAAAGGTGCTCAAGTTGCCGGCGCGCAACGCCAGGAACGCCAGCGCGGCCGCGCCCAGCAAGATGAACAGGCCTACCCAAATGTCGGTTTTTTCGCGTGACATGATCGATCCGTTTCAGTTTCCAAACATCAAGGCGGTGAGCAGGAAGTCCAGCCCCAGCACCGCCAGCGAGCCCACCACGACCGTGCGGGTGGTGGCGCGGGCGACGCCTTCGGGAGTGGGCTTGGCCTGCCAGCCTTCGTAAAGCGCGACCAGCGTCACGGTGACGCCGAACACCAGGCTTTTGATGACGCCGTTCAGGACGTCTTTCCAGACATCGACACCGCCCTGCATCTGCGACCAGAAGGCGCCGGCGTCGACGCCGATCATCAGGACGCCCACGACCCAGCCGCCCAGGATGCCCACCATGGAGAACACGGCGGCCAGGATGGGCATGGCGATGATGCCGCCCCACAGGCGCGGCACCAGGACGCGGCGCATCGGGTCGACCGCCATGACTTCCATGGCGGACAGTTGTTCACCGGCCTTCATCAGGCCGATTTCAGCGGTAAGCGACGTGCCGGCCCGGCCGGCGAACAGCAGTGCCGTGACCACGGGGCCCAGTTCGCGCACCAGAGACAGCGCGACCAGCAGGCCAAGAGATTCCTCGGCGCCGTAGCGGTTCAAGGTGTAGTAGCCCTGCAGGCCCAGCACGAAGCCCACGAACATGCCGGACACGGCGATGATCAGCAGCGAGTAGTTGCCGATGAAATGGATCTGCTGCGATACCAGCCGCGGGCGCGACAGCGCGATGCCGCTGCGCGCCAGCATGGCGCCGAAGAAGCGGGTGAAGTAGCCGATGCCGGCGATGCGGGTGCGCACCCAGCCGCCCAGCGCGCCGATGGCGTTGTTCGATGCGTTCATGCGCGGCGCCCTTGTTGTTGCGCCAGCCACTTCTGGAAAGCCGGCGTTTCGGGGTACTGGAACGCGACCGGACCGTCGGGTTCGCCTTTGAGGAATTGCTGCACGTAGGGGTCTTGCGAGGCCGACAGGCTCTCGGGGCTGCCGGCGGCCTTGAGTTCGCCCTGCCCCACCAGGTAGACCTGGTCGGCGATGGCGAAGGACTCGTGCACGTCGTGGGTGATCAGCACCGAGGCGCAGCCCAGGCGGTCGGCCAGGCTGCGGATCAGGCGGGCGGTGATGCCCAGCGAGATCGGGTCCAGGCCGGCGAAGGGTTCGTCGTACAGGATGAGTTCGGGTTCCAGCACCACCGCGCGGGCCAGCGCCACCCGGCGGGCCATGCCGCCGGACACCTCGGCCACCTTCAGGTGGGCCGCGGCGCGCAGGCCCACGGCATCGAGCTTGTCCAGCACCCGTTCGGTGATGTCGGACTCGGCCAGCCGCGTGTGCTCGCGTAGCGGAAACGCCACGTTTTCGAAGACATTCAGGTCGGTGAACAGCGCGCCTTGCTGGAACAGCACGCCCATGCGCTTGCGCAGGGATTGCAGTTCGGACGGCGTGGCGCGGGCGATGTCCTGGCCGAACGCCAGCACCGTGCCTTCCTTGGCGACGAGCTGGCCGGTGGCGGCCCGCAGCAGGGTCGTCTTGCCGGAACCGGAGCCGCCCATGATGGCGACCACCTGGCCCGGGCGCGCTTCCATGGAAATGTTGCGCAGGACGGTGAAATCACCGTAGCCGAGCGCCACGCCTTGCAGGTGCAAGGCAAATTCCGGGGGGCTGCTGGTTTGAGCGGGCATGGGCAACAAGAACGGGTGTTTCGGTGGCGGCGGCCCTGCCGCCCCGCTCGAGCGCGGGCGGGACGATGGCCGGCGCGAGCGAGACAGGCTGCGTCGGGAAGCGCCCTGTTACTCATATGCCGGGGACAGGAAGACAAACTGTTGCACCCAGCGGCGAGGGGCCATTGTAGCCCGACGAACTGTCACCGCAGTGCGGTATGTCAGTTCGTGGAACAGTGTTTTCGCCCCGGGGAACAATCGGCGGGCCGTCGGCCGGCCCTCGCGTCAGCCGCGCGAGCGCGCCGTTGCGGTTTCGCGGACCAATCGGGCGACCAGCGCGGCCGTGCTTTCACGCCGTGCCAGCGGGGCCCCCTGGCCCGCCCAAAGGGACAGAACGGCCACGTTGCCGGCCTTGCCGCCCGCCGTGCGCATCGGCCGCGTCAGCGCATTCTGCAGGGGGTACGGCAGGATGTCGTCTGATAATTGGTCGGCATCCCGCATGAAGGAGTTCACGATACCGCGGGCCGGACGTCCGGAAAACGCCCGGGTCACCCGGGATTGCTCGGCGCGCGAGGCGGGCAGCACCGCCTTGTAGGCGTCGTTGATGCCGGCTTCGTCGGTGGTCAGGAAGGCCGTCCCCATTTGTGCGGCCTGGGCGCCCAGGGCCAGGGCGGCCGCGATGCCGCGGCCGTCCATGATGCCGCCCGAAGCAATGACGGGCACTGACACCGCGTCGGCGATCTGCGGTACCAGCGCCATGGTGCCGATCAGCGAATGCTCGAAATCGTCCAGAAAAGTGCCCCGATGACCGCCCGCTTCGGCACCCTGGGCCACGATGGCGTCCACCCCGTCCTGCTCCAGGGCCACGGCTTCGCGCACCGTGGTGGCCGTGCCGACCGTAAGGATGCCCAGTTCGCGGCAGCGCGCCAGCGCATCGGCGGGCATGCGGCCGAACGTGAAGCTGAAGACTGCCGGCCGCACGCGCAGCACGGCGTCGATCTGGCCGGGCAAGGGGTCCGCCTGCGGCCCGGGGGCGGCGGGCGCCGGCAGGCCCAACTGGGCGTGGTAGCGCGCCAGCAGGTCCAGCATGCGGGAGGCATTGCCGTGGTAGGGCTGGTCCGGCACCGAGGCGAACAGGTTGATCGCAAACGGCCGGTCGGTGCGTTCGCGGATCGCGCCTGCGGCCGCGTCAATCTGCTCGGGCGTCAGGTACGCCGCTCCCAGGGATCCCAGGACGCCCGCCTTCGACGCCTCGGACACCAGCTCGACCGTCGTCGCGCCGCCGGCCATGGGCGCCTGGATGATGGGGTGGTCGAGCTTGAGCTGATCGAGAAGGCGGGATGCCATGGAAGTCTCCTGGTTGGGTTACTGAAGCTGGATGTTTCCAGCCTTGATGACGTGGTCCCACTTGGCCGTTTCGCTCTTGATGAACGCGCCGAATTCCTCGGGCGTGCCGCCGCCGGCCTGGCTGCCGGTGTCGGCAATGGCCTTCTGCACGTCCGCTTCCTTCAGGATGCGGTTGAGCTCGGCGTTGAGCTTGGCGATGATGGGCGCGGGGGTGCCGGCGGGGGCGACGATGCCCTGCCAGTTGTACGACTCGAAGCCCGGCAGGCCGGATTCCGCCATGGTGGGCACGTCCGGCAGCACCGCCAGGCGCTGGGCCGACGTCACCGCGATGGGGTGGATCTTCTTGCCCTGGATGGCGGGCAACGCCGAATAGCCCATTTCGAACATCATCGAGATGTGGCCGCCCATCAGGTCGGTGGCAGCCAGGCTGCCGCCCTTGTAGGGCACATGCACGATGTCGATCTTGGCCTGTTCGCGGAACATTTCGCCCGACAGGTGATGCGCGCCGCCCACGCCCGATGAACCGAACGACAGCTTGCCCGGCTGCTTCTTGGCCATGGCGATCAGGTCCGCCAGCGTCTTGACCGGCAGTTCGTTGTTCACGCTGAGCACCAGCGGGCTGTTTTCGATCAGGATGACCGGCGCCAGGTCCTTGAGCGGGTCATAGGGCATGTCCTTCATCAGCGACGGGTTCACGGCCATCGGCGCCAGGTTGCCGGTGCCGATGGTGTAGCCGTCGGGGGCGGCCTTGGCGATGAGGTTGGTGCCGACGACGCCGCCCGCCCCGGCCTTGTTTTCCACCACGATGGGCTGGCCCAGCGATTCGCCCAGCTTGCGCGCCAACAGGCGCACCCGGGTATCGGCAAAGCCGCCCGGGGCGTAGGGCACGATCATGGTGATGGGTTTGGCGGGCCAGTCGGTGGCCTGGGCCTGTGCGACGCCGCTGAAGGCGGCGAAGGCCGCCAGGGCAGCGACCAAGGGGCGTAGCGATTTCATGCTGGGTGACTCCTCTTTCTAATGTGATGGGTTCCTAGGAACCCATCGCATTATGCCCAGCGTTGGGGGCGGCGACGCTGATTTTTCCCAGGCGCCAGGCCGACAGCGCCAGCAGCACCGCGCCGCCCGCCAGCACTTGCGGCAGGCCGGCGCCCCAGCGGGCCGCGCCCGAGGCCAGCAGCGGACCCAGGATCTGCCCGGCGGCAAAGGACGACGTCATGATGGCGGCGGCGCGCGGCGCGGCCGGCCCGGCCAGCCGCTGGGCGGCCAGCATGCCTGCCTGGGTGATGACCATGAAGGTGCCGCCCACCAGGATGGCGGCGACGATGACGGCGGCGATGTTGTGCCAGATCGCCGCGGCCAGCATGCCCAGCGCCATCACCGCTTGCGCGCCGCGCCAGACCGCCTTGTCGTCCAGCGCCTGCGCCACGCGGGGCGCAAGCAGGCAGGACAGCGCGGCCGCCAGGCCGAACAGCGGCCAGGCCCAGCCGAACACGGCGGGGTCGGGAATGATCTCGCGGGCCATGGCCGGCAGGAACGTGGCGGGGATGATGTAGCTGGCGCCGAAGACGCCATAGTGCAGGGCCAGCCGGCCGATACCTGGCGGCAGGCCGACGGGCACGGCCACGGTTCCCAGGTGCGCCTTGGCGTCGGCGCGGGACAGGCGCGGCCAGGCCAGCGCGGACAAGCCCAGGGTCAGTACGCCCAGCGTCGTCCAGTTGGCGTTGGCGTCGGCGCCCATGGCCATCAGCGCCAGGCAGGCCAGGCCCGTCAGGGCGATGCCGGCGCCGACGCCGGCATAGGTGATGGCCGCTACCGCCGGGCGGCGCGGATCGTCGGCGGCCACAGGCCGGGCGGCGGCAATGCAGATGAAGGCGCTGGCGCTGGCGTAGCCCGCCGCCAGCCGCAGCAGGGCCCAGGCCAGCACGCCATGGAACCCGGGCATCGCCAGGGTCAACAGGCCCACGGCCAGCAGGCTGGCGGCCAGCATGGTGCGTGGATGGCGCGGGGGCCGCACGGCCGCGGCCAACGCGCCCAGCAGATAGCCCGCGTAGTTGGCCGATGCCAGCCAGCTGCCCTGCGCCAACGACAACCCGGCCTCCTGGGCCATCAGCGGCCAGACGGGGGTAAAGGCGAACCGGCCGATGCCCATGGCGGCGGCCAGCGCCAGCGCGGCGGGCCAGGCCAGCGAGGCGGCTCCGCGCGGGCGGACGGAATCAGGGTGGGCGGCTATTGACATGGCTCCCACTCTACGGCTGTACTAATATCTTGAATAGTGAATTATTCAGAACTTGAGTTCTTGAAATGAGAAACTTAGACCTCGACGCGTTGCAGATCTTCAAGGCGGTGGCCGACCACGGCGGCGTGGCGCGTGCCGCGGCCCACCTGAACCGGGTGCAGTCCAACGTGTCCACGCGCCTGAAGCAACTGGAAAGCTCGCTGGCCGCGCCGCTGTTCCGGCGCCAGAACCGCCGCCTGGTGCTGTCCGACCAGGGGCGCGTGCTGCTGTCCTATGCCGACCGCCTGCTGCGCCTGTCGGCCGAGGCCCAGGCGGCGGTGCGCGACGGCGCGCCGCAGGGCCTGCTGCGCATCGGCACCATGGAAAGCACGGCCGCGGCGCGCCTGCCGCCCATCCTGGCGGCCTACCATGCGGCCTGGCCGCAAGTGCGTATCGAACTGGTCACCGGCACGTCGGGTGCATTGGCCGCCAAGGTGCGCAACTACGAGATCGAAGCGGCGTTCGTGGCCGAACCGTTCGACGGCCAGGGGCTGGCGCAGCAGCCGGTTTTCCAGGAAGAATTGGCGCTGATTTCACCCTTGGCCTGGCCCGAGATCCGCGGCCCCGAAGACGTGGGCGACCGCAGCGTCATTGCGTTCACGGCCGGCTGCTCGTACCGCCGCATCCTGGAATCATGGTTCAGCCAGGCGGGCGTGGCGCCGGGCAAGGTGATGGAATTCGCGTCCTACCACGCCATCGTGGCGTGCGTGGCCGCGGGATCGGGCGTGGCCATCGTGCCGCGCTCGGTGCTGGCGGTGCTGGGGGCGCAAGCGTCGCTGCGTGTCATGCCCCTGTCCGGCCAGCATGGCCGCGCGCAGACGCAGCTGGTCTGGCGCGCAGATGACGAAACGCCTGCATTGCAGGCGTTCCAGGACTTGCTCGCGCAGCGCCGCCCTTGATGGGCGGGCATGGGGGTCAGAAGCGGTAGCCGACGCCCATGGTCAGCACCCACGGGTCGATGCGTGCGGTGCCGATGTGTTCGCCGTTCAGCTTCACCTTCGACTTGATGTCGATGTAGCGGATGTCGGCGTTCATGAACCAGCGTTCGTTGATCTTGATGTCCGCGCCCAGTTGCGCAGCCACGCCCCACGAGTCGCCCATCTTCAGGTCCGATCCCTTCAGCGCGCCTTCGGCCTTGGTGTCGAAGAACTTGGTGTAGTTGATGCCCACGCCGATGTAGGGCTGGACCATGCTGTCGGGCAGGATGTGCCATTGCAGGCTGAGCGTGGGCGGCAATTGCTTGCTCGAACCGATCTTGCCCAGGCCGCTGCCGTGCACGTCATGCTGGAACGGCCAGGCGCCCAGCAGTTCGATACCGATGTTGCGCGTGGCCATGTAGGCCAGCGTGAAGCTGGGGCGCACGTTGTTGTTGGCATCGAGCTTGACGCTGCCGTCGAGCACGGTGCCGTTGTTCGATGCGGGGCGAACCTGCGTTGCGCCGACCCGGAACAGGATGTCGCCGGCTTCGTGGGCCTGGGCGGGGGCGGCAAACGCGCCGGCAGCGATCAGGCCGGCGATGGCGGTGGCGCGGATACGCCCATTCAGCGAAAACATTTTCTTCTCCGATCTTTCCATGGGGTGAGTGGAAAGGTTCGCAGACCCGGCGCCGGGGCCGGTTGATATGCGTCAAACGCTGCGGGCAAGCCGGCGCCGCCGTGGCTGCACTGCAACAACGGGCAGCGCAGACGGCAAGCGCAAGGGGGGAATCAGGCCAGCGCGGCCAGGAACACGGCGGCGCCCAGCGCCAGCATCAGGAAGGGGCTGACCCGCGTGTAGACCAGCGCCAACGTGGATGCCGCGGCCACGCCCCAGGCCCAGGCGCCGCCCTCGGCGGCGCGCAGCACGGTGCAGGAAGACGCCAGGATCATGCCGGCGGCGACCGGCACCAGTCCGGCTTCGATGGCGCGCACGCAGGTGGCGTGGCGGTAGCGCGCCCAGACCCGCGCCAGCGCGTAGATCAGCAGCGAACAGGGCAGGAAGATGGCGATCGACGCCGCGATCGCGCCGCCCCATCCGCCCACGTGCCAGCCGATCAGCGTCACCAGCAACGACGCCGGACCGGGCGTGATGCGCGACAGTGCGAAGTAGTCCAGGAATTGCGACTCGTTGATCCAGCCATAGCTGTCCACCGCCTGGCGGTGGATGTCGGGCAGGATGCTCTGGCCGCCGCCCACCGTCAGGAACGACAGCGGCGTGAACACCGAGAACAGGTCGTGCAACAGGGCCAGGTTCATGGGCGCCGCCCTTGGCGCCGCAAGCGGCTGTAGGCGATGCCGATGGACAGCGGCGCCATGGCGCCCACCACCCACAGCAAGGGCAGGCGCAACAGGAAGATCGCGGCGAAGGTGATGCCCATGACTGCGGTCGGTACCCAGCCGACCAGCGCGCGCCGCGCGGCGCGCAGGCCGGTCTGCAGCGACACGCCCACCGCTGCAGCCGCCACGCCCGCCATGGCCATGTGCAGCCCCTGTGACTGCGCCAGGCTGGCGAACAGCGCGGCCACGCCGATGGCCACGACCATCGGCGGCACCGTGATGCCCAGGCCGCCCAGCAAGGCGCCGGGGCCGCCGCGCAGCCGGAAGCCGATCCAGATGGCCAGGTTCACCACGTTGACGCCGGGAAACGACTGCGCCAGCGCCAGGCCGCTGAGAAAATCGGACTCCGACATCCACCGCCGTTGCTGCACGAATTCGCGCAGCATCCAGCCGCTCAGGCCGCCGCCAAAGCTGGTCAGGCCGACCTTGGTGAAGGCCAGGAAAATCTGCGGCAGCGTCGGCGGGGCGGCAAGCTCGGGTTCGGGGGCGGACATGGCGGGGGGCGGCGGCGGGGTCGATGCCGCATCTTACGGAAACGAAAGTGTCGGTTGCCTGAAAAGACTTCGCCGCCTTGGCACTGGATGCGCAAGGCGGCGAAATCAGGGCGTTACGTGCCGGGGATCAGCGCGGCAATTCGCTCGATCCCATCAGATAGGCATCCACCGACCGCGCGCACTGACGGCCTTCGCGGATGGCCCAGACCACCAGGGACTGGCCGCGGCGCATGTCGCCGGCGGTGAAGACCTTTTCCACGCTGGTGCGATAGTCGTCGGTGTTGGCGCGCACGTTGCCACGCGCGTCGCGATCCACGCCGAACGCATCCAGCACCGTCTGCACCGGCGACACGAAGCCCATGGCCAGCAGCACCAGGTCGGCCTTGATCTCGAATTCCGAGCCTTCGACCTCGCGCATCTTCATCTGGCCGGTGGACTCGTCCTTGAACCACTCGACGCGGGCGCCGACCAGCTTTTCGACCTTGCCGTTGCTGCCCTTGAGCAGCTTGGTGGTCACGGACCAGTCGCGGTCGCAGCCTTCTTCGTGCGACGACGAGGTGCGCATCTTCAGCGGCCAGTACGGCCACGTCATGGACTTGTTCTCGGACTCGGGCGGCTGGGGCATCAGCTCGAATTGCGTGACCGAGGCCGCACCGTGGCGGTTGCTGGTGCCCACGCAGTCGGACCCGGTGTCGCCGCCGCCGATCACCACCACGTGCTTGCCCTTGGCCAGCGTCTGGTTGGTGAGGCGGTCGCCGGCCACGGCCTTGTTCTGCTGGCGCAGGAAGTCCATGGCGAAGTACACGCCCGACAGTTCGCGCCCGGGCACCGGCAGGTCGCGCGGGGTTTCCGAGCCGCCGCTCATCACCACGGCGTCGAACTCGGCCAGCAGCGACTGCGGGGTGCGCACGGTCAGGCCGTCAGCGACGGCATCCGACGGGTTGCCGACGTAGGTCGACGGCGCGAATTCCACGCCTTCGGCTTCCATCTGCGAGATGCGGCGGTCGATCTGGTGCTTTTCCAGCTTGAAGTCGGGGATGCCGTAGCGCAGCAGGCCGCCGATGCGATCGCTCTTTTCGAACAGGGTCACCGAGTGGCCGGCGCGCGCCAGTTGCTGGGCGCAGGCCAGGCCGGCCGGGCCCGAACCCACCACCGCGACTTTCTTGCCGGTCTTGCGGGCAGGCACCAGCGGGGTCACCCAGCCTTCGGCCCAGCCCTTGTCGATGATGGCGTGCTCGATGGACTTGATGCCGACAGCGTCGCTGTTGATGTTCAAGGTACAGGCGGCTTCACACGGCGCCGGGCAGATCCGGCCGGTGAACTCGGGGAAGTTGTTGGTCGAGTGCAGCACGTCCAGCGCACGGCGCCAGTCCTGCTTGTAGACCAGGTCGTTCCAGTCCGGAATGATGTTGTTGACCGGGCAGCCGTTGTTGCAGAACGGGATGCCGCAGTCCATGCAGCGCGCCGCCTGCTGCTTGGCCTGGTCATCGGTCAGGTGCAGCACGAATTCGCGCCAGTTCTTCAGCCGCTTCTGCGGGGCCTCCGAGGCCTCCTGCAGACGCTGAAATTCCATAAAGCCGGTAATCTTTCCCATGGTATCCCTCACGCAGCCAGTTGTTGCGGGTTGGCTGCACGCCACATTTCACCCAATGCGCGGCGGTAGTCCGTCGGCATGACCTTTACGAATTTGCCGCGCGATGCTTCCCAGTCGCCCAGGATTTCGCGGGCGCGGAAGCTGCCGGTGTAGCGGAAGTGGTCTTCCACCAGGCGGCGCAGGATGGTTTCATCCGTTTCGCGCTCGCCACCGCGCTGCGCGCTGTGCCAGATGTCGATGTTGTTCTGGGCCTGTTGTTCCGCATGCGGAACCACGGCTTCCAGTTCGACCATCGACAGGTTGGCGCGATGCTTGAGCGTGCGCTCGGGGTCCCACACATATGCCACGCCACCCGACATGCCCGCCGCGAAGTTGCGGCCGGTAGCGCCCAGCACCACGACGGTGCCGCCGGTCATGTATTCGCAGCCGTGGTCGCCCGTGCCTTCCACCACCGTGGCGGCGCCCGAGTTGCGCACCGCGAAACGCTCGCCAGCCACGCCGTTGAAGAACGCTTCGCCGGCCAGCGCGCCGTACAGGACGGTGTTGCCGGCGATGATGTGGTCGGGGCCGAAGCCGCGGAAGTCGTTGGGCGAGCGCACGATGATGCGGCCGCCGGACAGACCCTTGCCCACGTAGTCGTTGCCTTCGCCCACCAGGTCCATGGTGATGCCATGGGCCAGGAACGCGCCGAAGCTCTGGCCGGCCGTGCCGTTGCACTGGATGTGGATCGTGTCGTCCGGCAGGCCGTCATGGCCGTAGCGCGATGCCACCGCGCCGGACAGCATGGCGCCGATGGTGCGGTTGCGGTTGCGCACCGGCACGATGAACGAGACCTTCTCGCCGCGCTCCAGCGCCGGCTTGCTGCGTTCGATCAGCTGGTGATCCAGCGCGCCGGCCAGGCCGTGGTCCTGCTCTTCGGTCTGGCGCACGTCGGCGTCGGACTGGGTCTGGTGGAATACGCGGGCAAAGTCCAGGCCCTGGGCCTTCCAGTGTTCGACGCCCGAGCGCATGTCCAGCAGGTCGGCGCGGCCGATCAGGTCATCGAACTTGCGGATGCCCAGTTGGGCCATGATCTCGCGCACTTCCTCGGCAATGAAGAAGAAGAAGTTGACGACGTGTTCGGGCTTGCCCTGGAACTTCTTGCGCAGCACCGGATCCTGCGTGGCCACGCCCACCGGGCAGGTGTTCAGGTGGCACTTGCGCATCATGATGCAGCCTTCGACGACCAGCGGGGCCGTGGCGAAGCCGAATTCATCGGCGCCCAGCAGCGCGCCGATGACGACGTCGCGACCGGTCTTCATCTGGCCGTCGGCCTGCACGCGGATGCGGCTGCGCAGGCGGTTCAGCACCAGTGTCTGCTGCGTTTCGGCCAGACCCAGTTCCCAGGGCGTGCCCACGTGCTTGATGGACGACACCGGCGATGCGCCCGTGCCGCCGTCGTGGCCGGCGATCACGACGTGATCGGCCTTGGCCTTGGCGACACCCGCGGCCACCGTGCCCACGCCCACTTCCGACACCAGCTTGACCGAGATCGATGCCTTCGCATTGACGTTCTTCAGGTCGTGGATCAGCTGGGCCAGGTCTTCGATCGAGTAGATGTCATGGTGCGGCGGCGGCGAAATCAGGCCCACGCCCGGCACCGAATAGCGCAGCTTGGCGATGTATTCCGACACCTTGTGGCCGGGCAACTGGCCGCCTTCGCCGGGTTTGGCGCCCTGCGCCATCTTGATCTGGATCTGGTCGGCCGACGACAGGTATTCAGCGGTGACGCCAAAGCGGCCCGACGCGACCTGCTTGATCTTCGAGCGCAGCGAGTCGCCCTTCTTGAGCGCCACGTCGGCTTCGATGCGGTCCGAACCCAGCAGCGAGGCCAGCGTATCGCCGTCCTTGATGGTGCTCTTGCCTTCGCGCATTTCGGCGCGGTAGCGCAGTTCGTCTTCGCCGCCTTCGCCGGTGTTGGACTTGCCGCCGATGCGGTTCATGGCCACGGCCAGCACCGAGTGGGCTTCGGTCGAGATCGAACCCAGCGACATGGCGCCGGTGGCAAAGCGCTTGACGATGTCCTTGGCCGGTTCGACGTCATCGAGCGGAATCGCACGCGACGGATCGAAGCGGAACTCGAACAGGCCGCGCAGCGTCATGTGGCGACGGCTCTGGTCGTTGATGATCTGCGCGTACTCCTTGTACGTGCGGTAGTTGTTGGCGCGCGACGCATGCTGCAGCTTGGCGATGGAATCCGGCGTCCACATGTGCTCTTCGCCGCGCACGCGATAGGCGTATTCGCCGCCCGCGTCCAGGTCGTTGGCCAGCACCGGATCGGTGCTGAAGGCCGCGCGGTGCTGGCGCAGCGCTTCTTCGGCCACCTGGAAGATGCCGATGCCTTCGATGTTGGACGAGGTGCCGGTGAAGTACTTGTTCACCAGGCTGCTCTGCAGGCCCACGGCTTCGAAGATCTGCGCACCGGTGTAGGACATGTAGGTGGAAATGCCCATCTTGGACATCACCTTGTTCAGGCCCTTGCCGATCGCCTTGATGAAGTTCTTGACGGCCTTTTCCGGGTCGTTCATCTTGCCCAGCGATTCCAGCGCCAGGTAGGGGTGAATCGCCTCGGCGCCGTAGCCGCCCAGCAATGCGAAGTGGTGCACTTCGCGGGCCGAGCCGGTTTCGACCACCAGGCCGGTGTTGGTGCGCAGGCCCGCGCGGATCAGGTGCTGGTGCACGGCCGACGTGGCCAGCAGCGCGGGAATCGCCACGCGCTCGCTGTCGACCAGGCGGTCCGACACGATCAGGATGTTGTAGCCGCTTTGCACCGCATCCACGGCCCGGGCGCACAGCGCGGCCACGCGGGCTTCGATGCCTTCGGGGCCCCAGGCGGCCGGGTAGGTGATGTCCAGTTCGAAGCTGCGGAACTTCTTGCCGGTGACCTGTTCGATGTCGCGGATCTGCGCCATGGCGGCGAAATCCAGCACCGGCTGCGACACTTCAAGGCGCAGCGGCGGGTTGACGTTGTTGATGTCCAGCAGGTTGGGCTTGGGGCCGATGAACGACACCAGCGACATCACCATCTGCTCGCGGATGGGGTCGATGGGCGGGTTCGTGACCTGGGCGAACAACTGGCGGAAGTAGTTGTAGAACGGCTTGGCTCGGTCGGACAGCACGGCCAGCGGGGCGTCGTTGCCCATCGAGCCGATCACTTCCTCGCCGGACGTGGCCATGGGTTCCAGGATGAACTTGTAGTCTTCCTGGGTCCAGCCGAAGGCCTGCTGGCGGTCCAGCAGCGACACGGACGATTGCGTCGCCACGGCGGCCTGGCGCGGGGCCGGCAGCGATTCCAGCTTGATCTGCAGGCGCTCGATCCACTGGCGGTACGGGCGGCTGTTGGCCAGCTGCAGCTTGATTTCGGCGTCGTCGATGATGCGGCCCTGTTCCAGGTCGATCAGGAACATCTTGCCCGGCTGCAGGCGCCACTTCTTGACGATGCGGTTTTCGGGAATGGACAGCGTGCCGGCTTCCGAGGCCAGGATGACCATATCGTCATCGGTGACCAGGTAGCGCGCCGGGCGCAGACCGTTGCGGTCCAGCGTGGCGCCGATCTGGCGGCCATCGGTGAACGCGACGGCGGCGGGGCCGTCCCACGGCTCCATCATGGCGGCGTGGTACTCGTAGAAGGCACGGCGGCTTTCGTCCATCTGCGTGTGCTGTTCCCAGGCTTCCGGGATCATCATCATCATGGCGTGGGCCAGCGAGTAGCCCGAGTTCACCAGCAGTTCCAGGCAGTTGTCGAACGTGGCGGTGTCGGACTGGCCTTCGTAGACGATGGGGTAGAGCTTTTTCAGGTCGTCGCCCAGCACGGCCGACTGCATCATGCCTTCGCGGGCGCGCAGCCAGTTGAAGTTGCCCTTGACCGTGTTGATTTCGCCGTTGTGGGCGATCATGCGGTACGGGTGGGCCAGCGGCCAGGCGGGGAAGGTGTTGGTCGAGAAGCGTTGGTGCACCAGCGCCAGCGCGGACACCGTGCGCGGGTCGGCCAGGTCGCGGTAGTAGCGGCCCACCTGGTCGGCCAGCAGCAGGCCCTTGTAGACCACGGTGCGCACCGAGGCCGACGGCACGAAGTATTCCTTGCCGTGCGCCAGGTGCATGTGCTGGATGGCGTGGCTGGCGGTCTTGCGGATCACGTACAGCTTGCGCTCGAGCGCGTCGGGCACCATCACGTCGGCGCCGCGGCCGATGAACAGCTGGCGGATCACCGGCTCGCAGTCGCGCACGGTGGGCGACATGGGCATGTCGACGTCCACCGGCACGTTGCGCCAGCCCAGCACCACCTGGCCCTCGGCGCGCACCGAGCGCTCCAGCTCTTGTTCGCAGGCCAGACGCGAGGCGGTTTCCTTGGGCAGGAACACCATGGCCACGCCGTATTCGCCGGGCGGGGGCAGGGTGATGCCGTGCTGGGCGAATTCCTCACGGTAGAGCGTGTCGGGAATCTGGATCAGGATGCCGGCGCCGTCGCCCATCAGCTTGTCCGCGCCCACCGCACCGCGGTGATCCAGGTTTTCCAGGATCTTCAGGCCCTGCTGGATGATGGCGTGGCTTTTCTTGCCCTTGATATGTGCCACGAACCCCACGCCGCAAGCGTCGTGCTCGTTCTTGGGGTGGTACAGGCCCTGGGCAGGCGGCATGCCGATGCGGGTGGCATCGATCGGGGTCGCCTTGGGGGTGGGACAGGAGTCGTTCGGGGTAATTTGGGGCATGGCGCGCTCCGCAGTGAGCCTGCGTCGTAATGTTGCAGTGCAGGAGACGGACAATACCCCCGCCAACAGTAGGGTGCAACAGGAATATAAGGGGTGTGACCCTAATTAAAAGAATGCACCGACATAGAGCATTAATATGGTGACGTATCAAAGCCCTTGCCAAATAAGGCTTGGCGAGGGCACGCCTTCCGTGCGGCCAGGCCAAGGGTAGTGAAATCCCTATTTTCCCGATCTTTCGTCCCCGTTTATTTTGATGTTTTCGCGTCACCGGGACGCTGCGGAGAACAGCGTCGGCAGGCACGAACGCAAGCGGCCGGCGGCGGCTTACCACGTGTCGGCAATGAAAAAAAAGCGCCCGAAGGCGCTGTGTCAGGAAGTCGAACCGGACGGGGTTGGCGGCGAGACGGGAGCAGGCGTCGCCGCCTGTTCGGTGTCGGCAGCGGGCGCGGCCGGCTTCTTGCGCGGGCGGCCACGCTGCCCGGGCGCGACGCGGCGGCTGGCGGTGTGCGCCAGGCTGGCGATGAAGTTCGCGCCGCCCAACGCCCATTGGCCGGAGACGGCTTGGTCGATGCGCTGCGTTTCTTCGCGCGACAGGCCGTCTTGCAGGCGCTTGCGGTAATTGGCCTGGCGGTCGAACGGCGTATTGCCACACGCCCAGTAGTCGGCGTGGTCGGACTGCCATTGTGCCGGCGCGGCCGAAGTGTTGCCGGTATGGCTGGAGGCCGACGACCAGGGCCAGGAATCGGGATCTTGCGAGGCGCCGCTGCGCACGGGGTAGGTTTCCAGCCAGACCAGGGCGGGCAGCACCCAGGCGCCCGGCTCGAGCAATGCAGACCGGTAGCGGCCCGCGAAGACGCGGCCGCCCCGCAGGCGCGCAGCCAGGTTGCGGCCCAGCGTCTGCATCAGGCGCGGCAGGCCTTCTTCGTCGGCGGGCGTGGCCAAAAGCAGAATGCGGTCGTTGGCGAGCAGCCAGCCATGGACCGAGACCCGGTGGCGCTGGGCGGATTCGCCCAGCCACGCGGCAAGTTGGTTGAGGATATCGGCCGGGGCGGGCTGGGACGGCGCCGCCAGCGGCTGAATGAAGTTGGCCTGCACCAGTTGGGGCAGCCCAGGGGCGTACAGACGGGGCAGACGGGCCATAGTGTCAGGGCTTGCGCTTCCAGAAGAACGGGTTGTCTTCTCGTACTTATATAAATAGTGCCACGGTGGACGCTGGTCAAGCCCCGTGATCACAATATGGGCACGGAATCGATACTTTTTATAAGAAGGACCCCGTTTCGGGCAGGTTAACATTCGGCGACGGATCGTCGTACCGTGGATATACCCTAATCCCGACCGTGTTCATTTCAGCCTCAGCCCCCGGAGATCGCTCATGCCCGCCGCCCTGGAACTCATTTCCCAGCATCGCTGTTTTGGCGGCACGCAGCGCTATTACCGCCACGATTCGGCCGAGATCGGCCTGCCGATGCGTTTTTCGGTGTTCGTCCCGCCCCAGGCTGAGCAGGGCCCCGTGCCGGCGCTGGTCTACCTGGCCGGCCTGACCTGCACCGAAGAGACCTTCATGATCAAGGCGGGCGCCCAGCGCCTGGCCGCCGAACTGGGCGTGATGCTGGTGGCGCCCGACACCAGTCCGCGCGGCGCCAGCGTGCCGGGCGAAGACGAAAGCTGGGACCTTGGCACCGGTGCCGGCTTCTATGTGGACGCCACCACCGCGCCCTGGCGCGGCCACTACCGCATGGACAGCTACGTCACGCGGGAACTGCACGGCATCATCACCCGTGCCCTGCCAGGCGACGCCGCGCGGGTCGGCCTGTTCGGCCACTCGATGGGTGGGCACGGCGCACTGGTGCTGGCGTTGCGCAACCCGGGCCAGTACCGCTCGGTGTCGGCCTTCGCGCCGATTGCCGCGCCCAGCCAGTGCCCCTGGGGCAAAAAGGCGTTCGGCGCCTACCTGGGTGACAATCCGGACGACTGGGCGGCCTATGACGCTTCCCTGTTGATGCGCGGCCTGCGCCAGCCCTTCCCCGGCGGCATCCTGGTCGACCAGGGCACGGCAGACCAATTCCTGGCCGAACAGTTGTATCCCGAGGTTTTCGAAGCCGCCTGCGCCGCTGCGGGCCAGCCCCTGACCCTGCGTCGCCAGGACGGCTACGACCACGGCTACTACTTCATCTCGACGTTCATCGAAGATCACATCCGGTTTCACGTCGAGCGGCTTGGAAAGCCAGCCCCCTGACGTCTCGCTTCTATACTGGGCAGCCTGCCGGGGCAGGCTGTCGGCGCCGTGTGCACCAGACTGCCCGTCCCGGCGTTCTTGTTAAGGACCGCCTGATTTGATCAACGGAATCGCTCCCTTCGTCTGGATCCTGCTGGCCGCGATCGTCCTGTTTCTGCCGGGCATCGCCATGCTCCTGGGCAAGGGCGGCCCGCGCGACGAGCGCGGCCGTCGCACCTTCCAGTTCCGCCCGGTGCGGCGCCTGTTCGGCCTGATGCTGTTGCTGCTGGGCGGCGTGTCCGGCTTGCTGGCCTTGTCCCTGGTGCAGTTCTTCAGGCTGACCACCGACCAGCCGGTCGCCCGGATCGAGGCCCGCCAGCAGGCCGATGGCCAGTTCCAGGTCAGCGCCACCGCGCCGGGCGTGGGCGCCCGGCAATACGTGCTGTACGGCGACCAGTGGCAGATCGACGCCCGCGTCGTGCGCTGGCGCCTGCCGGCCCTGATGGCCGGCGTGCCGCCGCTGTACCGCCTCGAGCGCCTGTCCGGCCGCTACAGCGACACGGCGCGCGAAGCCTCGGCCACGCGCTCGGTGCACGCGCTGGACGACTGGCCCGCGCCGGACCTGGGCCAGCTCAAGCAAAGTTTCCCGAACTGGTTCCCCTTCGTCGATGTCCAATTCGGCAGCGCGGCCTACATGCCGCTTTTCGACGGCGCGAAATACCAGGTCTTCCTGGACCCCCGCGGCGCCCTGTTCGTCCGGCCGGACGGCGAGTCCACCGCCGAGGGCCTCAAACGCCTGGGCTGGTAGGGGGAGCCCCGCGCGGGAGCTGCCCGCCCTTGGGGCGGCCAGGCAGGCGGGCGGTTATGAATTTAAATTGGGGACGCGTTGCGAGAAGGAAACTTTGACGCGCCGCAATAGTCGAATTAGCACTCCCTTTACTAGAGTGCTAACATCGAATCCATGTTTTTACCCCTTCGCTCTCCGGAGACCGCCGCTATGAAACAACCCAGTACCTCGTTGGCCGCTTCCGGCAACGCCCTGGCGTTGGCCATTGCCAATCCGGGCGCACTCGGCACGATCGACGCGTACATTTCCGCAGTCAACCGCCTGCCGGTCCTGTCCGCCGAGCGCGAGACCGAACTGGGCCGTCGCCTGCGCGACCAGGAAGACCTGGGCGCCGCGCGCGAACTGGTGCTGTCGCACCTGCGCCTGGTGGTGTCGGTAGCTCGCCAGTACCTGGGTTACGGCTTGCCTCACGCCGACCTCATCCAGGAAGGCAATGTCGGCCTGATGAAGGCCGTGAAGCGCTTCGATCCCGAGCGCGGCGTGCGCCTGGTGTCGTTCGCCGTGCACTGGATCAAGGCCGAAATCCACGAATACATCATTCGCAACTGGCGTCTGGTCAAGGTGGCCACCACCAAGGCCCAGCGCAAGCTGTTCTTCAACCTGCGCAGCATGCGCCCCGACGGCCAGACGCTCGACCCCGAACAGGTCGACCACATCGCGCGCGAACTCAACGTGCGCCGCGAAGACGTCAGCGAAATGGAAGTGCGCATGTCCGGCCGCGACATGTCGCTGGAAAACCAGGATGACGATGACGACAGCTACGCGCCCATCGCGTACCTGTCCGACGAAGGCCGCCAGGAACCGACCCGCGTGCTGGAACGCGCCGCACGCGATCAGCTGCAAAGCACGGGGCTGTCCAGTGCCCTCGAAGCGCTGGATGCGCGCTCGCGCCGCATCGTCGAAGCCCGCTGGCTGCAAGACGACGGCGGCGCCACGCTGCACGAACTGGCCCAGGAATTCGGCGTATCCGCCGAACGCATCCGCCAGATCGAAGCGGCTGCACTGAAGAAAATGCGCGGCAACCTCGCCGCCTGATGCTTGCGTCGCACCACGTAAAAGGGCTGCCGTGTGCAGCCCTTTTCATTTGCGGGTGCAACCCCGCGAGGCGGGGCGCAGGCCGCTCGTGCCAAACCCTTCCCTATGTCAATAAATTGATACAAATTCATCGCGAAATAACGCGCGATTCCAGAAACTTAATGAGGTGCGCACCGCCTAACTTCACGTAGACCGCAAACTTTGGTTGGCAGTCTTGTCATCCGTCTCGGCTTCTCCTCTTTCCCCTCCCCTATGAGACGGATGCTTGCGGGGCACCACGCATATGGTGCCCCGTTTTTTATTGCGCGCGCCAAACGCACCAGGTCGCTAAGCCGCCTGCTCGCTGCCCGGCTCGGCCTGCGCCGTATGCCACAGGGCATCCTGGACGCGCCGCACGCCGGTGGCCATCGAGCCGTCTTGATAGAGCTTGATCCAGCGATAGCCCGGCGCCAGGTTGTCCACCACATGCTTGCCGTCGCGGATGCTGAACTGAAAGCAGGTGGATGGGGTGGCCAGCATGCGCAGGTTGTGCCGGCGGCGATCGAATTCGTGGTGCACGTGGCCCCACAGCAGCACGCGCACCTGCGGCCAGCGCGTCAACAACTTGAACAGCGCCTGCGGATTGTCGATCATCATCGAGTCGTGCCAGTGGCTGTCGATCTGCATCGGGTTGTGGTGCATGGCCAATAGCGTGTGCCGTCCGGGCGCCTCGGCCAGGGCGGCTTCCAGCAAGTCCAGCTGGCTGTCGGGCAGATGGCCGGCGTTCGAACCCGGCACGGTGGTGTCCAGCGACACCACCCGCCAGGCGCCCACGTCCGTCACGGGCGCCGACCATTGGGGCAGTTCCTGGCGCATCGCCGCCGGCAGGTCGTGGTTGCCGGGCAGGCAGCGGATCTGCGCGCCTTCCAGCGCCGGGGCCGAGCCGAGGGTGGCCGCCAGGCGGCGGTAGGCCGCGGGCTCGCCGTCCTGGGACAGGTCGCCGGTGGCCAGCAGCAGGTCGGGATGCTTGCCGTCGGCCTCGATCTGGCGCAGCACCGCGCGCAGGCTGGCGTCGGTATTGACGCCCAGCATCACGGTTTCGGGCTCGCCGAACAGATGGCAATCGGTCAATTGGACAAGCATGGCCGGGGGATCGTTGCGCCGGGCCAGGGTGTGGACGCGTGCCAAGTGCGGCTCCTGCAAAGTTCTGCACGGCCCTTACCTTACCGAAAAAGTCGCGGCTCGGCGCATGCCCGGTGGCAGGGATGGCGTAACGAAACGTGGTGGTGCAGGCGCCCGCGGCAGGACTTGCACGAAAACCCGCTATTCTTGTGGAACTTCTCACAAGCTTCATGATCGGGACGCGGCGTTTTCCATGGATGTAGGTTTTCTCGTATTCGGCCTGGCCGGCCTGTTGACGCTGGTGTGCTTCATGCCGCCCCTGGCCGGTCGCCTCAAGCTGCCCTATTCGGTGCTGCTGGCTATCGTCGGCTGCTTGCTGGGCATCATCGTGCACGTGCACGGCTGGGCGCCCAGCTGGATCGGCGATTTCCTGGATTCGCTGGAACGCTTCGAGATCTCGTCCGAGACCTTCCTGATGGTCTTCCTGCCGGTACTGCTGTTCGAGACCGCGCTGTCCATGAACGTGCGCCGGCTGATGGACGACATCGGGCCGATCCTGATGATGGCCATCGTGGCCGTCGTGGTGTGCACGGTGGTGGTGGGCGTGACGCTGGACGCCATTTCACCCTATGGCCTGGTGGTGTGCCTGCTGCTGGGCGCCATCGTGGCCACCACCGATCCGGTGGCGGTGGTGGGCATCTTCCGCGAAGTCGGGGCCCCCAAGCGCCTGACGACGCTGGTCGAGGGCGAAAGCCTGTTCAACGACGCGGCGTCGATCGCGTTGTATTCGGTGCTGCTGGCCGTTCTGGGTGGCCACGGCGAACTGACCGTCAGCGGCATCTTCAACGACTTCATCGTGCACTTCATCGGCGGCGGCATTGCCGGCTTTGCCATGGGGCGCCTGGCCTGTTTCCTGTTCGCCTGGCTGCGCGGCTTTCCCACCGCCGAGATTACGCTGACGCTGACGCTGGCCTATCTGTCGTTCTTCATTTCCGAGCACTACTTGAACGTGTCGGGCGTGGTGGCCACCGTGATCGCCGGCCTGGTGGTCGGCTCGACCGGGCGCACGCGCATGTCGCCCACCACCTTCGAATACCTGTCCAGCGCCTGGGAGCAATTCGGTTTCTGGGCCAATTCCCTCATCTTCCTGTTCGCGGCCATGCTGATTCCCAAGCTGATGGCCGCGGCCGATTGGCAGGAACTGGTGCTGGTTGGCGTCGTGTTCGTGGTGACCCTGGTGGCGCGTGCGATCGTGGTGTTCGGCCTCTTGCCCCTGCTGGGGCTGACCCGGCTGGGCACCAAGGTCAGCAATCCTTATAAGGTGGTGATGCTGTGGGGCGGCCTGCGCGGCGCCGTGTCGCTGGCGTTGGCGCTGGCCGTGACCGAGCAGACGGGGGTACCCGAAGAGGCGCGCCAGTTCATCGCCGTGGCCACCACCGGTTTCGTGCTGTTGACGCTGTTCGTCAATGGCATCAGCCTGCGGCCGCTGATCCGCATGCTGGGGCTGAACCAGCTGTCGCCGGTGGAACGCACCATCCGCAACCAGGCGCTGGCGGTGGCGCTGGAGGACCTGCAGGGCAAGACCGACGAAGTGGCCAAGACCGAACACATCGGCACCGAGGTGCGCGACCGCATCCGCGCCGTGTTCGACGCCAGCCTGACCAGCGTGCACGACGGCCAGGTCAGCCAGATGAGCGACGAGCAGCGCGTATCGGTGGGCCTGGCGATCGTGGCGCAGCGCGAAGAGGAAATGTTCTTCGACGTTCTCAAGGCGCAAATCGTCGACTGGCGCATGGCCGAGGCGCTGCTGGCACGGGCCGAACGGCTGGAGGATGCCATCCGCATGGGCGGCGTGCCCGGTTTCGAACGGGCCATCGTGGCGGACGTACGCTATTCCACCGGGTTCCGGCTGGCGTTGCGGTTGCATTACCTGTTCGGCTTCCAGGGCTGGCTGGCGCGCGAGCTGGGACAGCGGTTCGCCAACCTGATGAGCAAGCGGTCGGTCGCGCAGCGCCTGATCGTATTCGCGCGCGAACAGATCACGCCCCTGCTGGGCGAAGCCGCCACGCAGCGCATCGTGTCGCTGCACCAGCGGCGGCTGGACCTGATCGACAACGCCATGCAGGCGCTGAACCTGCAATATCCCTCGTATGCCCAGTGGCTGCAGGAAAGCTACCTGGGCCGCGTGGCCCGCGAGCTTGAACGCATCCGCTATCGCGACATGCTCGAGCAGTTCCTGATCAGCGGCGAGGTCTACGCCGACCTGATGGCGCAATTGAAGAGCCGCTGGGCGCACATCGACACGCATCCGCCGCTGGACATCGAAATGAGCGCGGCCGACCTGATCAACCGCGTGCCGCTGTTCGAAGGCCTGTCGGCCGATTCGCTGCGGGCCATCAGCAAGCTGCTCAAGCCGCGCCTGGCGCTGCCCGACCAGCGGGTCCTGACCAAGGGGCGGCACGGCGAGGAAATGTGTTTCGTGGCCTCGGGCGCCGTGGCGGTGCACCTGCCAGACAACACCATGATCGAGCTGGGCAGCGGCGAATTCTTTGGCGAACTGGGCCTGTTGGGCGAGCAGCAGATTGCGCCGGAAGTGACGTCGCTGGGCTACAGCAAGCTGCTCATGCTGTCGTCGCGGGATTTCCACGCGCTGCTGGCGCGTGACGAGCATTTGCGTGAGCGCATCCAGGTGGTGGCCAAGCAGCGGTTGCGCGCCATCGAGGTCTGGAAGCAGTTTTCGCAGGCGAACGCCGCGCCGGCGCCCGTGGTGCCTGCTCCGGCTTCCGTGCCGACGCCTTCGCAGGCCGCCGAGGCGGCCGAGGCCGCGGGGGCGGGGTTGGCGGATACGGGCGGTATCGATGTGCAAGCGTCGCGTGCACTGCGAGAGGCCGGCGACCATGGCGTCAGCCCGCACGAGGTTATCCAGCCCGATGCCGCTCGGCCCGCCCCGCTTGCGCAGGGGGAGTTGCAGGCGGGGGATGGGGCCGCGGATGACGCCTCGCGGCGCGACCCGCTGCTGGGCGAGCCCGGCGTGCAGCCGCGCTAGCGCGGCCGCGGGCAGGCCGGCGCGTCAGATTTCGCCGGCGGCCTGGCGCTGCATGATGTCTTCGAGAATCACCAGCGCCGCTTCCAGCGTGAATTCGCCGTCGGCCACTCGGCGTACCGCCGTGGCCACGTCGACGGCGGCGATTTCCATGACTTCGCCGTCCCGGTTGGCGGGACGGGCGTCGGCTGCCAGCACACAGGTGCTGGTCAGCACGTCTTCCACCTGGTAGCCCTCGGGCAGGCGGCGGTGGATGCGCAAGATGGTGCGCAGCGGCGTGCGCGCCACCAGGTCGGGTGCATCCAGGCCGGCCTCTTCGCCGCATTCGCGCACCAGCGCGGCTTCCAGGTCTTCGCCGCTGCCCGCCAGTCCCCCCACCAGGGTGTCCCACATGCCGGGGTCGGTGGACTTGCTGAGCGAGCGGCGCGCGATCCAGACGCGGCCGTCGGGCGTCCAGGCATTCAGGTGCACGGCCTTGGTCAACAGGCCCAGCGGCCGTACCGCCGCGCGCTCGATGGCGCCGATGGCGGTGTCGCCGTCCAGGACGTCCAGCAATTCATCCCGCCAGCCACGCAGGCAGTTGGCTTGGCGCAACAGTTGCGCGGCCTGTTCGAGCACGGCGTCCAGCGCGGCACCGGGAGCCAGCGCGGCGCCGATGCGCAGTGCGTCGTCGTCGGCCTCGATGTGATCCGCGCCGTGCAGGGCATCGCACGCCGCATGCGTGGCCCAGCCGCAGCGGCGCCCCGCTATATATAAAGCGTGTGCGCCCACGGGGGCGGGCTCTTGGGCGCGCGCGCTCAGGTCGGCATACAAATCGGACAACTGCTTGGGCATCGTGGGGCCGTCGTGATGAGACTGTGCGGGATTTTATGCCACCCTGTTTGCCTGGCGCGTCAATAGGGGTCGGCCAGATGGGGGCGGGTACCATGAATTCAAGAGCACAAACTTACATCTATTTGTGCGTCCGCTATAATCCGCCAGTTTCTTTGTGATTTCGAGTGGGAATGCGGGGGCCGCTCTATCTCCCTGCCTAGCCCTGCCATCTAATAATTGCGCGTAGTCCTGTTGCAGTGACATCCGTGCCACTAGGCGACAAGGGCCCTCGCGCCGTGTTTCGAGGTAAGCATGAAGAAGTGGAGAGGGATACTGGGGGCTTGTGCGATGCTGATTGGCAGCGTGGCCGGCGCTCAGGTGCAAGACATGCCCGGCGGCCCGAAGGTCAATCAGCTGAACCTGCACGAAGGCGTCACGCAGATCACGCGTGATGTCATGTGGCTGCACTGGATGCTGCTCACGATCTGTATCGTGATTTTCGTCGGCGTCTTCGGAGTGATGTTCTACTCCATCTGGGCGCATCGAAAGTCCCGCGGCCACAAGCCGGCGACCTTCCACGAACATCTTGGCGTGGAAGTGGCCTGGACGGTCATCCCCTTCATCATCGTCATCGCCATGGCGCTGCCGGCCACCAAGACGGTCGTCGCCATGAAAGACACTTCCAGCGCCGATCTCACCGTCAAGGTCACCGGCTACCAATGGAAGTGGGGCTACGAATATCTCGATGGCTCCGCCGCCGGCATCAAGTTCCTCGCCACGCTGTCGACGCCGCGCGCCCAGATCGAGAACCGCGAGGCCAAGGGCGAGTTCTACCTCATGGAAACGGACAACCACATGGTGGTGCCCGTGGACAAGAAGGTTCGCGTCGTCCTCACCGCGGCCGACGTCATCCACTCCTGGATGATCCCCGATTTCGGCGTCAAGCAGGATGCCATCCCCGGTTTCCTGCGCGATGCCTGGTTCCGTGCTGAAAAGCCCGGCATCTACCGTGGCCAGTGCGCAGAACTCTGCGGCAAGGACCACGCCTTCATGCCCATCGTCGTGGAAGTCCTGGCGCAGGCCGACTACGACAAGTGGGTCGAAGACCAAAAGAAGAAGATGGCGGCAAACGCCGACGATCCCAATAAAGAGTGGACGGAAGCCGAACTGGTTGCCCGTGGCGAGAAGGTCTTCGCCGCCAATTGCGTGGCCTGTCACCAGGCCAACGGCAAGGGCATCCCGGGCAGCTTCCCCGCGCTCGACGGAGACAAGGTTGTGCTGGGCCCGAAGGCGGCCCAGATCAACACCGTGCTGAAGGGCAAACCCGGCACCGCCATGGCGGCGTTCGGTCCGCAGCTCAATGATGTCGAAATCGCCGCGGTCATCAGCTATACGCGCCATGCCTGGAGCAACGCCGGCAAGGGGCAGGACCCGACAGTGATGCCGAAGGATGTCACGGCCGCGCGTTGAGCGCACCGCGTTTTCCCATCGTCAGAGCTGGTTCCGTTTAGTTAGAGATACCCTGCCGGTTCCGTGGAACGGGGCCGGCACTCAGCAGGAAGGAGTCCATCATGAGCAGCGTCACTGTAGACCACGTGTCGCCGGGCCACGGCCACGGTCACGATGACCACCACCACGCCATGCCGACCGGCTGGCGCCGCTGGCTTTTCGCCACCAACCACAAAGACATCGGGACGATGTATCTCATCTTCTCGTTCGTCATGCTGCTCGAGGGCGGGACGCTGGCGCTGCTGCTGCGCACCGAGCTCTTCGAGCCGGGCCTGCAGTTCTTCCGCCCAGAGCTGTTCAACCAGTTCACCACGATGCACGGCCTGATCATGGTGTTCGGCGCCATCATGCCGGCGTTCGTGGGCTTTGCGAACTGGATGATCCCGATGCAGATCGGCGCATCGGACATGGCGTTCGCGCGCATGAACAACTTCAGCTTCTGGCTGCTGCCGGTTGCTGCCATCATGCTGACCGCCTCGTTCTTCGTGCCGGGCGGCGCCACCGCCGCCGGCTGGACGCTGTACGCGCCGCTGTCGCTGCAGATGGGCCCGGGCATGGACCTGGCCATCTTCGCCATGCACATCATGGGCGCCTCGTCCATCATGGGCGCGATCAACATCATCGTGACCGTGCTGAACATGCGCGCGCCCGGCCTGACGCTGATGAAGATGCCGCTGTTCTGCTGGACCTGGCTGATCACTGCGTTCCTGCTGCTGGCCGTGATGCCGGTGCTGGCCGCCGCCATCACCATGGTGCTGACCGACCGTCACTTCGGCACGGGCTTCTTCAACGCCGCGGCCGGCGGCGACCCGGTGCTGTACCAGCACGTGTTCTGGTTCTTCGGGCACCCCGAGGTCTACATCATGATCTTGCCGGCGTTTGGCATCGTGTCGGCCATCGTGCCCGCCTTCGCCCGCAAGAAGCTGTTTGGCTACGCCTCCATGGTGTACGCCACCGCGTCGATCGCCGTGCTGTCGTTCATCGTGTGGGCGCACCACATGTTCACGACGGGCATGCCGGTGACCGGGCAGCTGTACTTCATGTACGCGACCATGCTCATCTCCATCCCGACCGGGGTGAAGGTGTTCAACTGGGTTGCCACCATGTGGCGCGGGTCCATGACGTTCGAAACCCCGATGCTGTTCTCGATCGGCTTCATCTTCGTGTTCACCATGGGCGGCTTCACCGGGCTGATCCTGTCCGTGGCGCCCATCGACATCCAGGTGCACGACACGTATTACGTGGTGGCGCACTTCCACTACGTGCTGGTGGCCGGTTCGCTGTTCGCGCTGTTCGCCGGCACCTATTACTGGCTGCCCAAGTGGACCGGCCGCATGTACAGCGAAAAGCTGGGCAAGCTGCATTTCTGGTCGACGCTGATTTCCTTCAACGTGACCTTCTTCCCGATGCACTTCCTGGGCCTGGCCGGCATGCCGCGCCGCTACGCCGACTACGCCGCGCAGTTCACGACGTTCCACCAGATCGCCACCATCGGCGCCTTCTGGTTCGGGCTGTCGCAGCTGATCTTCCTGTGGGCAGTGCTGCGCTGCTACATGGGCAAGGGCGAAGTCGCCGCGGCCAAGCCGTGGGAAGGCGCCGAAGGGCTGGAATGGACCGTGCCGTCGCCGGCGCCGTTCCATACCTTCGAGACGCCGCCCGAAGTCAAGTAAGTCCGATCCCTACAACGCAACAGGCAGCATAGCAATGACACCCGAGCAGCGCCGTCGCAACAAGATCGCAGGACTGATTCTGCTGGTATTCGTCATTGCCGTGTTTGCCTGGACCGTATTTCGCGGATCGGCGCTGTTGACGGGCAAGGCTGTCGGCGGCTAGCCATGAGCGACGACCTGCGCGAATCCGCCCAGCGCAAGCTGAGCTTTCTTCAGACGATGAAGGCGGTGGCGTGGGGGTTTTTCGGTGTCCGCAAGGGCGCAGGCTATCGCGAGGACAGCGCCCGGCTCAATCCGGTCCATGTGATCGTGGCGGGGTTGTTGGCGGCGGCCATCTTCGTGACCGTGCTGGTGTTAATTGTGCGTTGGGCCGTATCCAGCCTGACTTGAATCACTTAATTCTATAAATCAGTACCAGGGAGAAAGCCATGAGTGCAAGCCACTCGGTTCAAGGAAAAGAGGCACCGTACTACTTCGTGCCCGCCGACTCGGGGCACCCCGTGCGCACGGCCGTGGCGCTGCTGCTCATGGGCCTGGGCGCCGCGGGCTGGATCAACGGCGTAAGCTGGGCCAAATGGTCGGTGCTGGCGGGATTCGTCGCGCTGATCGTCGTCTTGTACTACTGGTTCGGCGACGCCATCCAGGAATCCGAAGCCGGCATGAACAGCAAGCGCATCGACGGTTCCTACCGTTGGGGCATGAGCTGGTTCATTTTCTCGGAAGTGATGTTCTTCGCCGCGTTCTTCGGCGCCCTCTGGTACGTGCGCACCATCACCACGCCGTGGCTGGGTGACATGGACCACCGCCTGATGCTGTGGCCCGACTTCCAGGCCGTGTGGCCCAACTTCGGCCCCGCGGGCGTGGTCGAGCACTTCCAGACGGTCGGCCCCTTCTGGCTGCCCACGATCAACACCGCGTTGCTGCTCAGCTCGGGCGTGACGCTGACCATCGCCCACCACGCGCTGCGTGAAAACCATCGCGGCAAGACCATGTTCTGGCTGGCCGCCACGGTGATCCTGGGCTTCATCTTCGTGGCCTGCCAGGCCGCCGAATACCACCACGCCTATACCGAGCTGAACCTCAAGTTCAATTCGGGCGCCTATGGGTCGCTGTTCTACATGCTGACCGGCTTTCACGGGTTCCACGTGATCCTGGGCGCCACGATGCTGACGGTCATCCTGATCCGCCTGATGCGCGGCCATTTCACCGCCGACCATCACTTCGGCTTCGAAGGCGCGGCCTGGTACTGGCACTTCGTGGACGTGGTTTGGCTGGGCCTGTATCTGTTCGTCTACTGGTTCTAAGGGACGGGTCCGGCGCTGCCGGGCCCGGGCCGATCGGCTGAACGGGGCGAGGCTTGCGGGCCGCCGGGAAATACCGGCGCCGCGGGTCTCGCCCTTCGCACGACGGCAGTCCGTGTTCCAATACGGCTGGCCCGGGCGGCGTAACCGCCCGGCGCGCAGGGAACCCGCCGGGAGCCGGCCTATCTAAAACCGGTGCTTTCGATCCAGCCCATGTGGTGGGCGAACAGCACGAACAGGAACAGGGCCACCGACAGGCCGATGCGCACCGTCAGCGCATTGACCGTGCGGCTGGTCGTGCCTTTGTCCCGCATCAGGTAGACCAGGGCGGATGCCAGACTGGCCAGGATACCGATGAAGGCCAGAACGACGAAAACGCGCATGATGGTCTCCGGACAAATCAGAGTTATTGAAGACAAATGGCCCGACCGCATTCGACTCGCTACACCGTAGCCGCTTTACTTCTGCTTGGGATCGCCGTGGTGATCCTGACGTCGTTGGGCCAGTGGCAGTTGCGGCGCGCCGATGAGCGACGCGCCATTCTGGCGGCTATCGAAGCCGGCCGCAAGCAAGCGCCGCTGGCGCTGTCGCCGTCCACCCCGCCAGGCGACCTGAAACCCTGGCGCGTGGCGCAGGCCACGGGCACGTGGCTGCCGCAGTTCAGTGTACTGCTGGACAACCGCAACTACGAGGGCCGCCCGGGCTATTGGCTGGCCACGCCGTTGCTGCTCGATGGCCCCAGCCGCAGCGCGGTGCTGGTGCTGCGCGGCTGGCTGCCGCGCGTGATCCAGGGCCAGGGCGCCCCGACGCTGCCGGCCACGCCGCAGGGCGACCAGACCATCAAGGGCGAATTGTCCGAACGCGTGCCGCGCATGTTCGAAATCTGGTCGCTGGGCGGCAACGATGCCTCCGCCCTGCCCGCCACTTTGCCGGTGGCCGGCGGCACAGTGCCGCAGGTGCAGAACCTGCCGCTGGACGCCTACGCCAAGGCCACCGGGCTGACGCTCCTGCCCGTGGTGGTGAGCCAGTTCGGCACCGGTGAAAACGACGCGCTCGTGCACGACTGGCCCGAGCCATCGGTGGATTTCCAGAAGAACACTTTCTACGCAGTGCAGTGGTTTTCGTTTGCCTTGTTCGCCGCCATCGCCTGGCTGGTGGTGCTGGGGGGCGCCATCAAGCGCATGCGCCAACGCGCGGCCAAGGATCCGGCGGCCTGACCGCCTGGCTTTCACCACAACAGGACCCATAAAAACGTGGCTCGCGACCTGACTTCTTCCAAACCCGCCAAGCGTTCGCTGGTGCCGATGGTGCTGGTGTTCCTGTGCACGCTGGCGCCCATCGTGGCGGCGTTCGTCGTCTACATGAATCCGCAGTGGTGGCCCGAGGACGCCAGCAATTATGGCGAGCTGGTGACGCCGCAGCGACCCATGCCGGCGCCCGAGGCGCTCAAGCTGACCACGCTGGATGGCAAGCCTTTCGACCTGCAAAGCCTGAAGGGCAAGTGGCTGCTCGTCGCAGCCGACGGCGCGGCCTGCCCCGAAAGCTGCGCCCGCAAGCTCTACATCACCCGCAATACGCACGCCAGCCAGGGCAAGAACGTCGACCGGCTGGCGCGGGTATGGTTCATTACCGACGACGGGCCGGTGCCCGACAAGGTGTTGGAAGCCTACAAGGGCACGATCATGTTGCGCGCCGATCCGGACCAACTGGCGCGCTACCTGCTGGCGCGCGACACGGCCGCGGGCCAGCCCGGCCTGCAGGCGCCGATCTGGGTGGTCGACCCCCTGGGTAACCTGATGATGCAGTATCCCGCCGACGCCGACGGGGTGAAGGTGCGCAAGGACATCAGCAAGCTGGTCTATAACTCGCGCATCGGTTGATTGAGTTTTTAGTTGAATTCCATGGAACGCATCAAAGCGCGGTATCGCAAGCTCGTATTCTTCACCTGGTTCCTGACGCTGGACCTGATCATGTTCGGCGCCTTCGTGCGCCTGACGGATTCCGGGCTCGGTTGCCCGGACTGGCCCGGCTGCTATGGCAAGGTCACCCCGCTGGGCGCCATGGGCGACATCCACCAGGCGTCGCAGGCGATGCCGTTCGGCCCGGTCACACTGTCCAAGGCCTGGATCGAAATGATCCACCGCTACGTCGGCACCATTCTGGGCATGCTGATCATCGCCATCGTCTACATGGCCTGGCGCTACCGCCGCGAACTGGGCCGCTCGCCGGCCCTGGCCGTGACGACGCTGGTGGCCGTCTGCGTGCAGGGGGCATTCGGCGCCTGGACCGTGACGCACAAGCTCATGCCCGCCGTCGTGACCGCACACCTGGTGTTCGGCCTGTCGGTGCTGGCGCTGATGACCTGGCTGTCGGCGCGCGAGCGGCCGCACCTGGCCGTGGCGGCTGCGGCCGCGCGTTTCAAGCCGTGGGTGGTGGGCGGCTTTCTGCTGCTGCTGATCCAGGTGACCCTGGGCGGCTGGGTCAGCACCAACTACGCCGCGCTGGCCTGCATGGACTTTCCCATGTGCCACGGCAAATGGGTGCCGGACATGGATTTCCATGGCGGCTATTCCATCATCCGGGGCCTGGGCGAGTTGCCCTCCGGCGAAATGATCTCGCAGCCGGCGCTGACGGCCATCCATTGGGTGCACCGCAATTTCGCTTTCGTGGTGTTCGCCTACCTGGGCATCCTGGCCTGGCGCCTGCGGGCCGAGTCCGGGCTGCGCGGGCCGGCGACGCTGATGCTGGCGCTGCTGGGCGCCCAGTTGCTGACCGGCCTGACCACCATTTTCTTCCAGTGGCCGCTCTTGATCGCCGTGCTGCACAATGGCGGGGCGGCGGGGTTGACGCTGGCCGCGGTGGTGTTGATGGTGCGATTGGCCACGGCCGGCCAGCCGCCCGCCGGGGGCTACGGCCCCAATTCGGTGCGCGTTTAAAATAGGGTCCATGATGACCAGTCTTGCCGCTCCCCAAACCGGATTGTTCCGCCAATACTTCGTACTCACCAAGCCGCGCGTCACGCAGCTGGCGGTGTTTTGCGCGGTGATTGGCATGTTTCTCGCCGTCCCCGGCGTGCCGGACATGCGCCGGGTGCTGTTCGGCACCATCGGCATCTGGCTGCTGGCCGCGGCCGCGTTCGCCATCAATTGCCTGATCGAGCAGGAAGTCGACGCCCGCATGCTGCGCACGGCGCGGCGCGCGACGGCGCGCGGCACCATTTCTGCGTTCCAGGTGCTGAGCCTGTCGGGCCTGCTGGGCGGCGCCGGCATGTTCGTGCTGTACACCCTGGTCAATCCGCTGACCATGTGGCTGACATTCGCCACGTTCGTGGGCTATGCGGTGATCTACACCATCATCCTCAAGCCGCGCACGCCGCAGAACATCGTCATCGGTGGCCTGTCCGGCGCCATGCCGCCGGCCCTGGGCTGGGCGGCGGTGGCCGATTCCGTGCCGGCCGAAGCCTGGGTGCTGGTCCTGATCATCTTCATCTGGACGCCGCCGCACTTCTGGGCGCTGGCGCTGTACCGCAACCACGATTACGCCAAGGCCGGCCTGCCGATGCTGCCCGTCACGCACGGCCAGCAGTTCACCCGCCTGCATATCCTGCTCTACAGCATTGCGCTGCTTGCCACCACGCTGCTGCCCTACGCGATCCGCATGAGCGGCGTGCTGTACCTGGCGTCGGCGCTGGTGCTGGGCGGCATGTTCGTGTCCTACGCCTGGCGTCTGTATCGCGCCTACAGCGACGAGCTGGCGCGCAGCATGTTCCGTTTTTCCATTCTCTACCTGGCGCTGCTGTTCGGCGCCTTGCTGGTGGACCACTGGGTCGCCCTGCTGCGCTGACCCCCTGGAGGTTGTCGATGTCCGTATTTTCCGCCAGCCGGCGCCTGGCCTTGCGCCTGGCCACGGCCGCTGCTTTCACCGCCGCCCTGGCCGCCTGCGGCGACAATGCGCCCGCGTTCAAGGGCAGCGACATCAGCGGCACGCAGCTGGGCCGCGGGCTTGAACTGTCGGACTACAACGGCAAGACGCGCCAGTTGCAGGATTTTGCCGGCAAGGTGGTGGTGGTGTTCTTCGGCTTCACGCAGTGTCCGGACGTCTGCCCGACGTCGCTGGCCGAACTGACCGAAGTGATGAAGAAACTGGGGCCCGACGCTGAACGCGTCCAGGTGCTGCTGATCACCGTGGACCCCGAGCGCGACACCCCCGAGGTGCTCAAGCAATACGTAACGGCATTCGACCCCCGATTTCTGGGTTTGACCGGCACGCCTGACCAGGTCAAGAAGGCCGCGGCGGCGTTCAAGGCGTATTACGCCAAGGCGCCCACCAAGGACGGCAACTACACGATGGACCACACCGCGGCGTTCTACCTGCTGGATGGCAAGGGCGAATCGCGGGTGCTGGCCAACAACAACATCGGGGTGGACGCCCTGGTGCACGACATCAAGGCGCTGCTCAAAGGTTGACCGGCACGGTGGCCGCAAGGGGGCGGGCAGACGGCCCGCCTGGGGCGGCAGCCCCCGGCAGGCTAGTCGCTGCCGCCGGCGGCCACCCAGCCCGCCAGCGCGGCGCGGGCCTTGTCGCTGAGTTCGGCGGCGGGAATATCGCGGCGGTGCGAAATGATCATCAGGGCATAGGGGGCGGCCAGCGCGGCGGCCTCGGGGCACAGGCGCGATTCGTCGCCGACCGACGGCGAGACGTTGCGCCAGTAGTTGATGGCTGCTTCGATCTGGGGCAAGGTAATGGAATCCATGCGCCTATTGTCCACGAATGGCGGGGGCTGTCCAATGCCGGCGCCGCAATGAAGCGTCACCATCGCAACATGCCGAAACCGCGTCGGGGTGCTATACCACTGCCGGTTAGCAACGATGGAGCATCGTCATGAATCCGAACCCGACCGAATCTTCCCGCCGCGCCCTGCATCCCCTGGTCGCGGCCGCCGCCATCGCCGTCATCGTCATGTGCTCGGTGGGCGTTGCCGCCGTGATGGGCTGGCTGCCGACGCCGTCGGCCACGCCTCACCCCGAGGACCCTGCGGTGGCCCAAGCCGGCCCCGAGGGCGCGAATCTGGCCCCGGCCCAGCCCGGCGCGCCCGCGCAGGCGCCCCGCCAACCCGTCGCCCAGGCGCAGCCCCAGGCCCGCCCTGCGGCGCCCGCCGCACAGCCGCCGGCGCAGGCTTGCCACACCTGCGGCGTGGTCGAGACCATTCGCCAGGTGCAGGTGCCGGTCAAGGACAACAGCGATCATCTGGTCGGCACCATCGCCGGGGGCGCCGTGGGCGGGGTCGTGGGCAACCAGTTCGGGGGGGGCAACGGCAAGACCGCGCTGACCGTGCTGGGCGCGGTGGGCGGCGCTTTGGCAGGCCGTGAAGTTGAGCGTAATATCAGACAGCAACAAACGGTGACGCACTACGAGCTCACGGTACGCATGAACGACGGCAGCGCGCGCCAATTCCGCAGCGCCCAGCCGTTCGCCTTCGCGTCCGGCGACCACGTGCGAGTGGAGAATAATCAGCTGCTGCCGGGGTGATCTTCCCGGCCGGCAGCCCCTTTGCGATCTATGGGGAGACCAGGAATGAGCGACCAACACAGCAATCCGTTCGTCCTGCCCGGGATGGGCCAACATTCGGACCTGTCGGGCAACCCGCTGCTGGCCAGCATGGAAATGATGCGCCAGGCGTGGGCTGGGCTGACCGGCCCGGGCGGGTTGGCAAGCAGCCTGCCGATGGCGCCTCCCATGAACCTGGAAGACCTGGACCGCCGTATTGCCGAGCTGCGATCAGTGGAAAACTGGCTGCGCATGAACCTGTCGATGCTGTCCAGCACGATCCAGGGCATGGAGGTGCAGCGCTCCACCATCAGCACCTTGCGCGCGTTTGTGGATTCGGCAGCCAATATGGACCTGGGCACGCTGCGTGACAGTGGCGCGGCGTCGCCGCTGGAAGTGGTGCTGGGCCTGAAGCCGGCGCCGGCAGCGGCCAGGAGCGCACCGGCCAAGGCAAGCGAAGCGAAGGCTGCGGACGACAAGGTCGCCGATGCCAAGGCGGAGGGCACCGCGGCCGCGGAGCCCCAGCCTGGCATGAGCGAACAGATGGGCGCGGCGGCGCAATCGGCCTCCAAGGCGTGGTGGGATCTGCTGCAGCAGCAGTTCAACCAGATCGCCGCCGCCACGGCCGCATCGATGCCTGGCACTCCGGCTGCGACGGACGCAGACAAGGCGCCCAAGGGCAAGGCCGGTGGTTCGCAGGCTGCGGCCGCACCCACGGCCAAGGCGGCCGCCAGGCCCGCCGCGAAGTCACCTGCCAAGAAGGCCGCGCGCAAGCCGGCGGCGTCCAAGGGCGCGACCAAGAACACGGGGCCTGCCGACGGCAAGCCCTGAATTTTTCAATCCCGGTTCGGGGCGGCACCGTGCCGCCCCGATCGATTCCAACACATCAGAACTTATGCTTAATGTAGTGATTCTCGCCGCCGGGCTGGGCAAGCGCATGCAGTCCGACCTTCCCAAAGTGCTGCACACCCTGGCCGGAAAGCCGATGTTGGCCCATGTGCTGGACAGCGCCCGCCAACTGGAACCGGCCCGCGTGATCGTGGTGGTGGGCCATGGCGCCGACCGGGTCAAACAGGCCTTCGGCGGCCAGGACGATCTGCAGTTCGCGCTGCAGCAGCCGCAGCAGGGCACCGGCCATGCGGTGCAGCAGGCGGTGCCGCTGCTGCGGGAAGGCGACGGCAAGGACGACGTGACGCTGGTGCTGTACGGCGATGTGCCGCTGGTGCAGCCCGAAACCCTGCGCCGCCTGTTGGACGCGCGCGGCGAAGGCGCCGCGGTGCTTACCGAAGTGCTGGCCGATTCCACCGGCTATGGCCGCATCGTGCGCGATGCCGCCGGCAATGTCTGCCGCATCGTCGAGCACAAGGATGCGTCTGACGCCGAACGCGCCATCAAGGAAGTCAACACCGGCATCCTGGCCGCGCCGACCGCCAAGCTGAAAGACTGGCTTTCGCGCATCGACAACAACAACGCCCAGGGCGAGTACTACCTGACCGATGTGGTGGGGCTGGCCGTGGTGGACAGCGTGCCGGTGGGCGCGGCCCAGCCGGGCGCGTCCTGGGAGACGCTGGGCGTGAACAGCCGCGTGCAGCAGGCCGAACTGGAACGCCGCTGGCAGGCCGAGCAGGCCCGCCGCCAGCTGGAAGCCGGCGTGACGTTGGCGGATCCCGCCCGTTTCGACGTGCGCGGCTCGCTGACCTGCGGCCGCGACGTGTTCATTGACGTGGGCTGCGTGTTCGAAGGCAAGGTCACGCTGGCCGATGGCGTGCGCGTGGGCCCGCACTGCGTGCTGCGCGACGTGAGCGTGGGCGCAGGGACGCAGATCGAGGCCTACAGCCATCTGCAAGAGGCCCAGGTGGGCGGCGATGCTCGCGTGGGCCCCTATGCCCGCCTGCGTCCTGGCGCCGAGCTGGGTGATCGCAGCCACGTCGGCAACTTCGTCGAGATCAAGAAGAGCGTGCTGGGCGCGGACAGCAAGGCCAATCACCTGGCCTACATCGGCGACGCCACCATCGGCGCGCGCGTCAACGTGGGCGCGGGCACCATCACCTGCAACTACGACGGCGTGAACAAGCACCGCACCGTCATCGAAGACGACGCCTTCATCGGCTCGGATACGCAACTGGTGGCCCCGGTGCGCGTGGGTCGCGGTGCGACCCTGGGCGCCGGCACCACCCTGACCCGTGACGCGCCGGCCGACAAGCTGACCGTATCGCGCGCCAAGCAGGTCACCATCGACGGTTGGCAACGGCCGGTCAAGAAGTCGTGACGCCGCAGGCGTCCGAGGCATCGGGCGGCGGCGCCAAGCCCGCCGCGCCCGACGGCCTGCCGGTGCCCCGCCGTTACTGGGCGGCGGCCACCGTCATGACCGGCATCAGCCTGTCGGTCCTGGACACCACCATCGCCAATGTGGCCCTGCCCACCATCGCGGCCGACCTGAACGCGTCGCCCGCGCAGGCGGTATGGGTGGTCAACGCCTACAACCTGGCGGTGGTGATGATGCTGCTGCCCTTGTCGGCGCTGGCCGAGCGCATTGGCTTTCGTCGCATGTTCACGTTCGGGCTGGTGCTGTTCACGCTGGCGTCCCTGGGCTGCGCCCTGGCCGGCTCGCTGCTGCAGCTGACGCTGGCGCGGGTATTCCAGGGCGTGGGGGCGGCCACGCTGATGTGCCTGTTCGGCGGCCTGGTGCGCAATATCTATCCCCTGAAAATGCTGGGCCGCGGCATCAGCATCAACGCCACCACGGTGGCGGTGATGTCGGTGCTGGGGCCCACCATCGGCTCGGCCATCCTGTCGGTGGCGCCGTGGCCGTGGATTTTCGCGGTCAACCTGCCGATCTGCGTGCTGGCGATGTTCGGCCTGCGCCATTTGCCCGAAGTGCCGCGCAACGACGTGCGGCTGGACTGGGTGAGCGCCCTGCTCTGCATGGCGACGCTGGGCGTGTTCATTTCGGGCATCGACATGATGGGCCAGGACTTGCTGCGGGGCATCGGCCTGGTGGCGATTTCGGTCGTGGCCGGCCTGGTGCTGGTGCGCCGGGCCAGCCGCCAGCCCGCGCCGCTGGTGCCGGTGGACCTGCTGCGAATCCGTCAATTGGCCTTTGCCGTGGGGGCGTCGGCCTGCACGTTCGCCGCGCAGATGGCGTCCTATGTATCGCTGCCGTTCTATTTCCAGCAGGTGCTGGGCAGGCCTTATCTGGAGGTGGGCATGCTGATGGGCGCCTGGCCGGTGGGCACGGCCCTGATCGCGCCGGTGGCCGGACGTCTGTCCGACCGCTATTCCGCCGCCACGTTGAGCGGCGTGGGGGCAACCGGCATGGTGATCGGCATGCTGTGGCTGGCGGCCCTGCCGGCGTCCGTGGGCAACGTGCCTATCATCGCCGGCATGTTCGTGGCGGGCGTGGGTTTCGGCTTTTTCCAGACCCCGAACAACCGCGCCATGCTGTCGGCGGCACCGCGTGCGCGCAGTGGCGCGGCGGGCGGCCTGCAGGCCACCACCCGGGTGTTCGGCCAGAGCTTCGGCACCGCGCTGGTGGCGATCGCCTTCAGCGTCAGCGCCGCGCACGGTCCCGGACTGGCCCTGGTGCTGGGCACGATCTGCGCCGCCCTGGCGGTGGTCGTGAACACGGTCCGCTTCAACAAGCTGCGGGTCACCTAGGGGGGCAAGACCCAACGGCGCGGCGGCTTCTATAATGGCCGCCGGCGCCGGGTCTGCAATACCCGGCGCAACGATTACCTATTTTTAAGGCGTTCAGGCATGAAGATCACGGTCGTGGGTACCGGTTACGTGGGGTTGGTGTCGGGAGCGTGCCTGGCCGACATGGGCAACGATGTCATGTGCCTGGACGTGGATGCGGCCAAGATCGCCCTGCTGCGCCAAGGCGGTATCCCCATCTATGAACCCGGCCTGGAAGACCTGGTCCGGCGCAACGTGCAGGCCGGTCGCCTGCATTTCACCGACGACGTGGCCCAGAGCGTGGCCTTTGGCGACGTGCAGTTCATCGCCGTGGGCACCCCGCCCGGGGAAGACGGCTCGGCCGACCTGCAATACGTGCTGGCCGCCGCCCGCAACATCGCGCGTCACATGACCAGCCGCAAGCTGGTGGTGGACAAGTCCACCGTGCCGGTCGGCACCGCCGACAAGGTGCGCGCGGTGATCGAACAGGAACTGGCCGCGCGTGGCGTGCAGGTGCCGTTCAGCGTGGCGTCCAATCCCGAATTCCTGAAGGAAGGCGCGGCGATCAACGACTTCATGAGCCCGGACCGGGTCATCGTCGGCGCCGACGACGACTATACCGTCGGCGTCATGCGCCGCATCTACGAGCCGTTCCAGCGTACGCACGACCGCCTCATGGTGATGGACGTGCGTTCGGCCGAACTGACCAAGTACGCCGCCAACGCGATGCTGGCCACCCGCATTTCGTTCATGAACGAAATGGCCAACCTGGCCGAAGCGCTGGGCGCTGACGTCGAGCAGGTGCGCCGCGGCATTGGCGCGGACCCCCGCATCGGCTACCACTTCCTGTACCCCGGCGCGGGCTACGGCGGTTCATGCTTTCCCAAGGATGTGCAGGCGCTGGTCAACACCGCCGCCGAGAATGGCCTGCCGATGCGTGTCATCGAGGCCGCCGAGGCCGCCAACCACGCGCAGAAGTTCCGCCTGTCCGAAAAGCTGGTGCAGCACTACGGCGAAGACCTGACTGGCCGCAAGTTCGCCCTGTGGGGCCTGTCGTTCAAGCCCAATACCGATGACATGCGCGAGGCGCCCAGCCTGACCGTCATCGCCGAGCTGACGCGTCGCGGCGCCACGGTGCGCGCGTACGACCCGGTCGCCATGCACGAGGCTGCCCGCGTGCTGGCGGGCCAGCCTGGCGTGAGCTTCGCCACCGACATGTACGACGCGCTGGACGGCGCCGACGCCCTGCTGATCGCCACCGAATGGAAGGTGTTCCGCGCGCCCGACTTCGACCGCGTCAAGGCGCTGCTCAAGACGCCGCTGATCCTGGACGGCCGCAACCTCTACACGCCGGCCGACGTGCGCGCGCTGGGCTTCGAGTATTCGGGCATCGGCCGCGCATGAAGATCCTGCAGCTCAACTTCGAGAAAGGTTGGCGCGGCGGCGAACGCCAGACGCTGTATTGCATGCGTGCGTTCCGCAATGCCGGCCATCAGGTCGAAGTGCTGTGCCGCGAAGGCGGCCCGCTGGCCGAGCGCGTGCGCCAGGAAGGCTTCGTGGCGCATACCTGCCGCAATGTGCCGGCGCAGTTGCGCTTTCTGGCATCGCAGGGCAGCGGCTACGACATCATTCACGCCCAGACCGCCAACACCATCACCTGGGCGGTGCTGACCAAGTGGCTGCACCGCCGTCCGGTGGTGTTTTCGCGCCGCACCTCGTTCGTGGTCAAGCCAGGCGAGGAATGGAAGACCGGCTTCAAGTGGCGCCACACCGATCTGTTCGTGGCCATCAGCGACATGGCTGCCAGCGAGCCGCGCCGGCTGGGGCTGGACCCGATCATCATCCGCAGCGCCGTCGAGCCCCATGTGATCAACCAGGACAACGTCGCCGCGCTGGTGCGCGAATTCGGCCTGGAAGGCAAGAAGGTCATGGCCACGTCGGCCGCGCTGATCCGCGACAAGGACCCGGTGACGCTGGTGCGCGCCGTGGGCGAACTGGCCAAGACGCGCCGCGACTTCGTCTTCCTGCATTTCGGCGCCGGCGGCGATCGTGAACAGCAGGCTCGCGACGAGGCGCAACTGCTGGGGATCGAAGACGTCTACCGCTTCGCGGGCTTTCGCAAGGGCGTCGAAGACTTCTACAGCATCCTGGATGTGTTCGTCATGAGTTCCGAGGAAGAAGCCCTGGGCAGCAGCGTGCTGGACGCCTTCCTGCAGCGTGTGCCGGTGGTGTCCACCGATGCCGGCGGCCTGAAGGAAAGCCTGGCCGACGGCCGCGGGGTGCTGTGCGCGGTGGCGGATTTCCACGCCATGGCCCAAGGCATGGCGCGCTGCCTGGATGACGCGGCTTTCCGCCAGGAAATCACCGACCGCGCGTACGACTACGTGCGCAACGAGCACGACGTGCAGAAGATGGGCAATCGGTATCTGGCGCAGTTCGAGCGGCTGCTGGGTTCGCGGGCAGGCCGTTAGGCGTGCGACGTCAAGAGGTGGAATGCCTTTGACGTGCAAGGGCCATCTGCGCGTATTGCAGATCCCGAGGTGTGGCGGTCCGTCGAAAGTCGGTTACCCACTTTACAGCACCCCTTCCATCGCGGCTTCCCAGCGTACCGCCTTGGGCAACCCGAATTCCGTACGGGCTTGTTGATACAACGCTTCCGCTTCTTCGGGTCGGACACCCGCTTCGAAGCAGGCTCTGCCGATGCATTCAGGCTCCAATTCGATGAACATGCCTGCCAGTAGCTCTTTCACGAGAGCATCGCCGGGCACCGATGACAGGTCGCTGGAACGTAACGCAGCGATGATGTGGGCCGTTTGCACCACCAGGCCGTAAGGGGCATTGAGGTGCGTCGCAATCATATCGAGATATGGGGTGGCATGTTTCTGCAACGAATACTCCGTACGGGACCGTCTGGCGTCTTTCGCCGGAATGTCGCCAATTGTCTTCTGCCAAGCACCGAGAACGGCGTATTCACGAGTGATTCGGACGTTATTGCGTCGGATTCTGTTTAACGCCGCAGATCGATCCGCGTTTCAAACTTGGCCCGGTGCACCGAGAAGAACGTGCGCACGTTGCGCACGTTGGCGTGCGCGGTGAAGGCGCGGTGTGCCAGCGCGTGGTAGGCGGGCATGTCTTTCACCTGGGCGATCACCACGAAATCCGGGCCGGGCGACACCCGATAGCATTGCAGCACGGCCGGTTCGGCCAGCAGGGCCTGTTCGAAGGCGTCCAGGCTTTCGGCCGCCTGCACGTCCAGGGTGATCTCGACGATGGCGGTCAGCGTGCTGCCCAGCTTGTCGGCGGCCAGGATGGCCACCTGGCGCTCGATGACCCCCTCTTCTACCAGCCGCCGGACCCGCCGCAGGCAGGTCGGGGGCGATGCATGCACCCGCAAGGCCAGGTCCTGGTTGGTCAGCGAATTGTCTTCTTGCAGCTGTTCCAGGATGCGCAGGTCCAGATCATCCAGCTCGGGCAGGGCATTGGGCGGGGTTGGCATGGTGTTTTGAATAATTAATTCATTAAAAACACATTAGTGAAATATTATTTAATCACAAATAGGTAAGTAAATAAACTGTCAAATATGAGCAGATAAAGAAATCAAATTTCTTTAGGGTGCGCGCACAATGCGTTCCGTACTCGAACTTTCAGGAGTCTCTCCCATGTGCGGCATTGTTGGCGCCGTCGCCCAGCGCGACATCACCCCGATCCTCGTTGAAGGCCTCAAGCGGCTGGAATATCGGGGCTATGACTCCTGCGGCGTCGCCGTGTACGCCGACGGCCATCTGCGCCGCACGCGCAGCACGCAGCGCGTCGCCGAACTGGCCGACCAGGTGGCCCAGGACCACGTCCAGGGCTTCACGGGCATCGCCCACACCCGCTGGGCCACGCACGGCGTGCCGGCCACGCACAACGCCCACCCGCACTTCTCGCGCCTGGGCAATGACGAGCCGCGCATCGCGCTGGTGCACAACGGCATCATCGAAAACCACGACGAACTGCGCGCCGAGCTGCAGGCCGTGGGCTACGTCTTCGAAAGCCAGACCGACACCGAAGTGATCGCGCACCTGGTCAACCACCTGTACACCGGTGACCTGTTCGAGGCGGTGCAGAACGCCGTGCGCCGCCTGCATGGCGCCTACGCCATTGCCGTGTTCTGCCGCGACGAGCCGCACCGCGTGGTCGGCGCCCGCCAGGGTTCGCCCCTGGTGGTGGGCGTGGGCCAGAACGAGAACTTCCTGGCTTCCGATGCGCTGGCGCTGGCCGGCACCACCGACCAGATCATCTACCTGGAAGACGGCGATGTGGTCGACCTGCAGCTGTCGCGCGTCTGGATCGTGGATGCCAATGGCAAGAACGTCGATCGTGAAGTGCACACCGTGCACGTGCACACCGGCGCGGCCGAACTGGGCCCCTACCGCCACTACATGCAGAAGGAAATCTTCGAGCAACCGCGCGCCGTGGGTGACACGCTGCAGGACATCGAGGCCATCACCCCCGAGCTGTTCGGCGACGACGCCTACAAGATCTTCAAGGACATCGATTCCCTGCTGATCCTGGCCTGCGGCACCAGCTACTACGCCGGCCTGACCGCCAAGTACTGGATCGAGTCCATCGCCAAGATCCCGGTGGCCGTGGAAATCGCCAGCGAATACCGCTATCGCGACAGCGTGCCCAATCCGCGTTCGCTGGTGGTCACGATTTCGCAGTCCGGCGAAACCGCCGACACGCTGGCCGCGCTGAAGCACGCCCGGTCGCTGGGCATGGAAAACACGCTGACCATCTGCAACGTGTCCACCAGCGCGATGGTGCGCGAGTGCAAGCTGTCGTACATCACCCGCGCCGGCGTTGAAATCGGCGTGGCCTCGACCAAGGCGTTCACCACGCAGCTGACCGCGTTGTTCCTGTTGACCCTGGCGCTGGCGCAAGTGCGCGGCCGTCTGAGCGACGAGCAGGAAGCCGAGCACCTGAAGGCGCTGCGCCACCTGCCCGTGGCCATAGGATCGGTGCTGGCGCTGGAGCCGCAGATCATGGCCTGGGCCGATCGCTTTGCTTCGAAGGAAAACGCGCTGTTCCTGGGCCGCGGTATGCACTATCCGATTGCGCTGGAAGGCGCGCTCAAGCTCAAGGAAATCAGCTACATCCACGCCGAGGCCTATCCGGCCGGCGAACTCAAGCACGGCCCGCTGGCCCTGGTGACCGAGCACATGCCCGTCGTCACCATCGCGCCCAAGGACGAGCTGCTGGAAAAGCTGAAGTCCAACATGCAGGAAGTGCGCGCGCGCGGCGGCGAGCTGTACGTGTTTGCCGACGCCGACAGCAAGATCCAGAGCGGCGAAGGCATGCACGTGATCCGCATGCCCGAGCACTACGGCAAGCTGTCGCCGATTCTGCACACGGTGCCGCTGCAATTGCTGTCGTACCACACGGCCTGCGCACGAGGCACGGATGTGGACAAGCCGCGAAACCTGGCCAAGAGCGTGACGGTGGAATGACGCGCGAGTGAAATGCTCCGCCGTTGAAAACGAGAAATAAAGTCGGTCGCGCGGAATAAAGTCGGTCGCAACGTGAACAGCATCGTTCTACCGCCATTTACTTGGTTCTTGTCGCAATCTTGCTCGTGAAAGTAGAAATGGCCGCTCGCGCGGCCATTTCTACATCGGGCATGAGAAGAAGCGTGTGTTGGTTATGCCGCCATTCGCCGCGTCGCGCCTGGCGATTGGCCGCTGATGCGCTTGAACGCCCGGCTGAACGCAGCTTGCGAGGTATAGCCCAGACGATGCGCCACTGCATCGATCGACAGCCTGTCCTGAGTCAGCCATTGGTTGGCGAGGCGCATCTTGAGTTCTGTCGCGTAGCGCAGAGGCGGAACCCCCAGGGTCGCCTGAAAGCGTTGGGCAAAGACCGATCGAGAAACATGCGATTCTGCGGCCAGCTCCGCGACTGTCCACTCCTTACCGGGCGAGCGATGCAACGCCAAGATGGCGCGGGCGAGACGGGGGTCGCGCAAGGCAGCTACGAGTCCGGAAGCGCTCTCGCAACCGCATTCAATCCACCCACGCGTGATCATCGCTGCCGCCACCTCTGCAAGCCGCGCCAGGATGCCAGCGAAGCCGATGCGGCCGGAGCATATCTCACGCTTCATGGCGTCCAGGATCTCGCGCAAGCCGGGATACTTCGTCCCGTCCGTATCGGCCACCATGGCATCCGGCATCAGCTTTGCCAGTCCCTGCATACCGCCCAGGTCGAACTCCATGCAGCCGTAGAAGAGGACGGCGCTGGGCGACGAATGTGTACTGGGGCAAGTATCGACCCCACTGACAGCCTCGCCCAATGGCGCCACGTCGAACGTGTCGATCGGCTGGAAAGAGGCGTTCGGATCGGAAAGGAGCTTATGTCCGCCGCCTTGCGGCAAAAACACGGCGCTGCCGGCGGTGAGTTCATGAACTGCACCGTCATGCGTACGCAGGACTGCGTTGCCGACCGCGAGGTAGTGGAAATATCCGTATCCAGGCCTGGTGTCGAAATCGAAGCCGAACGATGGACCCGTTTGAACGCGGCGGTACTGCACCCCGCGCAAACGCATGCCTGTTAGCAGCTCGCTGATGAGGTCGGACGACAGAGCAAAGGAGCGGCTTTCTGTCATTTCAGGTGTTTCGGTTAAAAAATCAGGACTTACTATCATAGATCATCCTGGAATGCGGCCCTAGACTTCCTGGCTGAGATAGATATTCGGGAGTCGTTTGAAATGAGAAGTGATGTGAAGGATGCAGGGGCTCAGGAGGTGAACACGCCCGCGTGGGTAGCCGTTTTTTCTCTGGCGATGGGCGTGTTCGGGTTGCTCACCGCGGAATACCTCCCCGCCAGCCTGCTGACCCCGATGGCAGCGGATCTTGGGGTGTCGGAGGCCCTTGCCGGCCAAGCCGTCACCGTAACGGCCGTTGTGGCGCTGTTCGCCGGTTTGTTGGTGCCGCGCCTGACACGCGGGCTTGATCGCCGGCTGGTCTTGCTTGGATTCACCGTATTGATGATCGCCTCCAATCTGCTGGTGGCGTTTTCCTCGAGCCTGCCGATGCTGTTGGCGATGCGAGTCCTTCTGGGCCTTGCCTTGGGTGGTTTCTGGGGCATGGCGGCCGCGGTTGCGATGCGCTTGGTTCCGGCCAGGCTAGTCCCACGCGCACTTTCCATTATCTTCAGTGGCATCGCTGTGGGCACGGTTGTTTCCGTGCCACTCGGCAGCTACTTGGGTGAACTCTACGGCTGGCGCAGCGCCTTCCTGGCGGCCGCCGCGGTGGGCATCGTCACGCTCCTCTTTCAAGTGCTCACGTTGCCCCGTATGGCGCCGCGCAAATTGCTGCAGACCGCGACGGTGCTGCAGTTGCTTCGCCGTCCTGGCATTGCAGCGGGAATGACCGGATGCGTGTTGGCCCACACAGGTCAGTTTGCACTGTTCACCTACATACGTCCGGCGCTCGAGAGCGTTGCGCATATCAACGTACAGGATCTGTCCTTGATGTTGTTGGGCTTCGGTATCGCCAACTTTGTCGGAACTTTGCTTGCGGGTTGGGTGATGGAGCGCAGCCTGCGCGCGACGTTGATCTGGATGCCTGCGCTGGTCGGCGTCGCCGCCCTGGCCATGATTTTGCTTCCGGTGGACAAGACGGGGCTGATGCTCGTGGTCGCGCTTTGGGGGCTCGCGTTCGGAGGGGTCCCAGTGGCGTGGTCGAACTGGGTCGCGCGAGCGGTTCAGGATCAGGCTGAAACGGCTGGAGGTATGGTAGTTGCGTGCGTGCAGTCGTCCATCGCCGCGGGGGCTGCACTGGGTGGCATGGTGTTCGGATTCGGCGGGGTGATCGGCGTCTTTGTGACGGCAGGAGGCGTGATGATCCTCGCCGCGCTCTTCATCGCTCTACGGGTTCGAGTGGCAATGCCGCCACACGGTCAGGCCGTCCATGCCGTGCACGTCTGAAAGACAGCGGGTCGGAGTTGAGGTTCTCCAGGATCGGTACATTGAGACATCCTGACGTCGGCTGTCCCCTGGGGCAGACGGCTCTTTGGATGATAGCCCCTGACGCGGCTACCCCATGGCATCGAACCCCTCGATCGGGACGTCGCCGATCGCCGCCAGGTCTGCTCTACGGTGTCTTCATCTCCTTTTCTTTTTCCTTCTTCTCCTTTTTTTCTCCATCGTAGTGAGACTTGATGGCCAGAAACATGCCGGTGCCCAACACGAGGAGCTTGAACGTACCGAAGACGACAGGGACCCAAAAATTCATCATTTCCTCAAAACGCTGCTTATGCAGCTTCATGGACTGCTCGTGGACCAGGCAAGGACGGAAGATCGCCGCGAGGGCCACGAATCTGGTGCTTGCGTCAGGATTGGCAACGCTGAAAGAGATTGGGAGCGGGCAGCGTGAACACCATGCTCCCTACAAGCAGCCAAATTCTACCGCCTAAATCCATACATATTGTTGAATGGTGCCAGTTGTACGTATTTTTTGATTGATGGTCGTTTAAAAAAGCCATACATAAGGGTAATACATGCCGCTCATGTATCGCCTAAAAATGCATACATGTCTGGGTTTCGGCTCCTTGCCACCGCGGGGCCTGACAGGCGGGCGCAACGGGCACGACGCCGCTTGGTGGACGCCGACAATAGCCAATCCCATCACGGAAAGCGCAGCGCGCGGATTCAGGTGTCTAATTCTGCAGTCCGACGTACATCAGAGGTTGATAGGCTTTGCGATCCTCGAGCTCAGTAGTTGATTCCGCCGCGCGGGCCGCCACCGCCCAGGTGGCGGGCACCGCCGCGTTTTCCAAGTTCGTGCATCTGCTGCAGCTGGTGGCAGACCGCGATGCGGCGATGACCGTGGCTGAGCTGTGCAAGGTGTCCGGCTATCCGCGCCCTACCGTGTATCGCACGGTGTATGCGCTGATCGCCGAAGGCCTGCTTGCCGAGAGCGTGGTGTCGGGGCGGCTTGAGCTGGGTCCGCGGTTGATCCAGCTGGCCAACCGCAGCTGGAAGCGGTCGGATCTGCGCCTGCTGGCGATGGCGGACCTGACGCGCTTGCGCGACGTCACCGGCGAGACGGTGCACCTGGCGGTGCCCAATGCGGACCAGATGGTCTATATCGAAAAGCTGGAAAGCCCGAAGGCGGTGCGGATGACTTCGCGCGTGGGCACCAGCGTGGCGATGCATTCAAGTTCGGTCGGCAAGGCCTATCTGGCCTTTCTGGACGAGGCGCCGCGCGAGCAATGGCTGCGCGAATTGCCGCAGCCCTGGAAGGTCTTCACGCCGCAGACGCTGACCGACGTGGCCGCGCTGCGTGTGCAGCTGGATCTGTATCGCGAGCGGGGCTGGGCCATCGACGATGAAGAGCAGGAAGCGGGCATCCGCTGCTTTGGCGCGCCGATCTTCGGCAAGCAGGGCGCGCCGGTGGCCTGCATCAGCGTGAGCACCTTGCTGTTCCGGCAGGAAGAGGACGTGCAGCGCAAGTATGTGGCGCCGCTGCTGGAGGCTTGCCGGTCGATCTCGCGGTTGTTGCGGGACACGCCGGCCTCGTACAGCGCCGAAGCGCCGTGAGGCCGGGAGGGCCGAGGCAGGCCGGTCTTGGGGCAGGCCGAGCCATCCCCTGGCCCGGCCTGCGCTAGGCCGCCAGATAGCCGCCGTCGACCGGCAGGATATGCCCGGTGATGAAACCGGCCGCAGGCGAACACAGGAACACGGCCGCGCGAGCCACGTCCGTCGGCTGGCCCCAACGCCCGAGCGCGGTGCGTTGCAGGATCGGACCGGACCGCGCGGGGTCGTCCTGCAGCGCCTGCGTCAACGGGGTGGCGATCCAGCCCGGCGCCACCGCATTGACCCGGATGTTCTCGGCCGCATAGGCCAGCGCCAGCGACTTGGTCAGTTGCGCCACGCCGCCCTTGCTGGCCGAATAGGCCGGCACCAGTGCACCGCCGAAGAAGCTCAGCATCGATGCGGTATTGACGATGACGCCGCCGTGCCTGGCCAGCAGCGGACGGGCGGCGGCGCAGGTGCGCATGGTGCCGGTCAGGTTCACGGCCAGCACCTGCTCGAACACGTTCAGGTCATGTTCGGCGTTGCGGCGGATGATGCCGGCGCAGTTCACCAGGATGTCCAGGCGGTCCAGCGTGCCGAACAGGCGGTCGACGTCCTGCTGCTTGCTGGAGTCGGCCAGTTCGACGCGTACGCCCACCGCCAGCGAGCCGTCGCCCGCATCCAGGCCGGTGGCGATGACGCGGGCGCCCAGTGCATGCAGCTGGTTGGCGATGGCGGCGCCAATGCCCTGGGTGGCGCCGGTGACCAGTGCGGTCTTGCCTTGGAAGAGATCAGGTTGGTAGGTCATGGGGTCAGTAGGTGCCGGGATACGCGCCGCCGTCGGCCAGCAGGTTCTGTCCGGTGAGGTAGGCGGCCTGGGTGCTGCACAGGAAGGCGCAGATGGCGCCGAATTCATCGGCGTTGCCGAAGCGGCCCGCGGGAATGGCCTGCTGGCGGGCTTGGCGCAGCGCATCGGCGTCGCGGCCGGTCTTGGCGGCGGTGGCGGCCAGCGTGGCGTTCAGGCGATCGGTGGCGAAGGCGCCGGGCAGCAGGTTGTTGATCGTGACGCCGCGGGCGGCCAGGCTGCTGCGGGCGACGCCGGCCACGAAGCCGGTCAGGCCGCTGCGAGCACCATTGGACAGCCCCAGGACGTCGATGGGCGCTTTCACGGAACTGGAGGTGATGTTGACGATGCGGCCGAAGCCGCGCTCGGCCATGGCGTCGACGGTGGCCTTGATCAGTTCGATGGGCGTGAGCATGTTGGCGTCGACGGCCTTGATCCAGGCGTCTCGGTCCCAGTCGCGGAAGTCGCCAGGGGGCGGGCCGCCGGCATTGGTGACGACGATGTCGAAGTCGCGCTGCACGTCGAAGACCGCTGCGCGGCCGGCTTCGGTCGTGATGTCGGCGGCGATGGCGCGCACCTGGGCGCCGTGGGCGGCGGCCTGCTGCAGTTGGCGTTCGGCCGCCTGCAGGGCGTCGGCGCCGCGCGCCACGATCAGCACGTGCACGCCTTCGCGCACCAGCGCCAGCGCGCAGCCGTAGCCCAGGCCCTTGCTGGCGCCGCATACCAGCGCCGATTTACCTTGTATGCCCAGATCCATGTCCTGTCTCTCCAGAAGTGCGGGGCGCAGTCAGGCCGCGCCCCGGGTTGCAGCGTGAGTCGCCGGGTCATTGCTGGCGCAGGGCCAGTTTGTCGATCAACGCCTTGAAGGTCGCGTCGTCACGCCGCATGGTGGCTTCGAAGCCGGCGGAATCGGCATAGCGGTAGCCCAGGTTCTGCTTTTCCAGGGTCTGCCGGAAGGCCGGTTCTTCCGCGATCTTGGCGGCGGCGGCTTGCAGCTGCGCAATGATCTGCGGCGGCGTGCCCAGCGGGGCGGCAATGCCGCGCCAGGTGCCGATGGACAGGTCGATATTGCGTTCCTTCAGCGTCGGTACGTTCTCGAAGCCGGGCACGCGCTGGTCGGCCATGACGGCCAGCATCTTGAGCTTGCCGGCGGTGACGTAGGCGGCCACTTCGGCGGGGCTGACGGCCACGGCGTCGATGTGGCCGCCCAGCAGCGCCAGCACGGCGGGGTTGGCGCCGTTGAAGGGGATGTGACTGAACTTGGCACCGATCTTGTCTTCGAAGGCGGCGGTGGCCAGGTGCCAGATCGACCCCGTGCCGGCGTTGCCGATCTGCAGGCCGGCCTTGTCTTTCCTGGCCGCCTCGATGAAGCCTTCGATGGTGGTGTGCGGCGAGTCGGCGCGCACCGTGATGGCGGACGGATCGGCGTTCAATTGGGCGACCGGCACGAACTTGTCGTAGGTGGTCTTGCTGATGCCCAGGTGGGGAATGATGGCCAGGTCGGCCGTGACCAGCCCCAGCTTGTAGCCGTCGGGCCGTGCGCCGGCCACTTCGGCAAAACCGATGCCGCCGGAGGCGCCGGGCTTGTTCAACACCACCACCGTCTGCGGCAGGTGGTTGCGGGCCGCGTCGGCGAAGGCGCGGGCCATGGCGTCGGTGCCGCCGCCGGCCGCGAACGGCACCACCAGTTCGATGGCGCGCGCGGGGTAGGCGGCGCCCTGGGCTTGGGCGCCGAACGCGGCCAGGCCGAGCGCGGCACCGACCATGCACCGCGCAAGCGCGGCAGTCGTACGAGGTTTCATGCGTTGTCTCCTTGGTTTTTTTTGGGTTGTTGCCGCGCTGTTGTGCCAGCCGCGGCGGTGCCGCGGTCAGCAGGTGGCGCGTCCTCCCGACAGATCGAATACCGCGCCGGTGTTGAAGCTGCACGATGCCGAGCAGAGCCAGGCGACCAGCTCGGTCACTTCGCGCGGTTCGCCCAGCCTGCGCAGCGGGCTCTTGGCGATCATGGTTTCCACGTGGCGGGGGGCCATCTGTTCCAGCAGGCGGGTCTTGACGGCCGCGGGCGCCACCGCGTTGGCCAGCACGCCGCTGCCCGCCAGTTCCTTGCCCAGCGATTTGGTCAGCGCCATGACGCCCGCCTTGGCCGCGCCGCCGGCAACCACCGCGACGTGGCCACGAAAGTCGTAGCGGGCGCGGGTGTCTGCCGCCGCGGTCATCGGATGAACTGCTGCACGTAATCGATGCCCAGGCCGACGGCGTCGTAGTGCTGGCGGCACATGTCGATCTTGGTGAAGACGTCTTCGTAGCCCATGCCCTTGCCCCACGGGTCGGTGTAGTACATGACGCCGTTGACCTGGAAGAACGTGATCATTTCCTCGACATCGGGCGGCACGTACAGGGTGTGGGTTTCACCAGGGGGTTCGAAGACGTAGCTGCCTTCGGTGGCTTCCCAGTCGTGTTCCAGGTAGCGCCAGCGGCCCTTGAGCACGAAGCCATGCACCGCCTGCGGGTGGCGGTGGCGGCTGAGCACGCCGGTCTTGCGCACGCGCAGCAGGTTGGTCCAGTAGCCCTGGCTGGCGTTCAGACAGAGCGGGCGGAACCAGACGTTCTCGGCCTGCGGCACCCAGACGCGTTCGTCGTCCGGGATCGCGCTGGGGACCACGATTTCGGGCAGGGCGTCGGACGGATTGGGGTACTGATACGGCATCAGGGGCTGTTCGTCGCGGCTGTCTAGCGGCATGCGTGTCCTTTATGTGGTCAATTGTTCATAATATGGACTTTATAAGAGGGGCCGGACAGCCGTGTCACTTAGGTTTTTCACCTACGGGGTGTCGGTGCCCGGGGTTACAGTCGGCTTTTCCCTCACAGGACGGACGCCGTGACCCTGGACGAGTATTTCGCCGCGATCGATGCCCCGGGCTTTGCCGCACTGGGTTTGCTGCCGCGCGACCGGGCCAGCGACCTGACCGAGGCCATGCGGGGGCATCCGGTGGTCGACCTGCTGCAAGGGCGGGTGCTCGATGACCCCCAGACCAGCAATCACCATCTGCTGCTGGGCCGGGCGCCGTTGGCGGGCCGCGTGCTGTATCTGACCCACGACGGCGACAGCCGCGTGGTGTTCGATTCCCTGGCGGACTTTGTCGCGGCGGTGCGCCAGGCGGGCGAGCAAGGGCTGGATGTGGAGGAACTGCATCCCGAGCTCTCTCCGCTCGTGGATGGCCAGCCGCCGTTGGGTGGCCTGATCCGCGAACTGCTGCAACAGGAATCAGGCGTGGACGTGGTGCTGACACTGATCCCGTCTCTGGACCTGGGCGATCTGGCGTTGCTGGAAACGCTGGCGCGGGATGACGATTTCTTTCTGGGTGAAGCGGTGGCGATGGCGATCGAAAGGCGGCCATCGCGGGCGCTGCGCGCGGTCGCGGCGCTGTGCCAGGCGCATCCGCACATTCAGGTGTCCAGGGCGGGCACGCGCGCATTGCGGCGGATCGACGCGCTGGGGTAACGGCGACCGGCTCGTTGCGGCTTCGCAACGCGTCACGCCGCGTTTCTCGCACGGACGCGGAACCCTCTGTACACTTCGGCCTCCTCCTGGCGCTGCTGCTGGGGGTACAACGCCTTCCGGAACACGGAGGCACTTCTGTACCTGTTTGATGGCAGCGAAAGTGAAGAACATCTCCCGTTTGAAATCCGCCCTGAAACGGCAGGGCATCCAGGTGGAACACCAGCATGGCGTGTACCACCTGAGCAATGAACAGGCGCAAGCGTCTGTTCTTCTCCCCGCGGCGCTTCCCCTTGAGGAAAAGGCCGTACATCAACTGCTTGCCTTTGCGTCGGTGCGTTCGCCCGATGCGGATCATGGCGTCTGCAAGGCGTGCGCAACGCCGGATTTCCATCCGGGCAGCATCGCGCCCGTGGGCACCGTGGTGGCGACGGATGGCGATTTCGTCATTCCGGCGGCGGTCGGCACGGACATCAACTGCGGCATGCGCTTGCTGACCACCGGTCTGGCGCACACGGCGGTCGAACCGTTCAAGGCGGAACTGATCCGCCGGCTGACGCGCGTGCTGCTGCAAAACGGCCGCAACGTGCCGGTGCCCAGCAAGGCGTTCAAGGCGCTGTTCGACGACAGCCCGGATGCGTTCCTGGACAGCCTGACGGCCGAGGGCCTGTGGGCGGGCGTGCGGCGCGATCAGCTGCACGCCGAACTGGCGCAGTGCGTCAGCCTGTCGGATTTCGACAGCGCGGCCCGCTATGCGCCGCAAGGCATGGTGGATGGCCGCGAGACCATTCGCGACCCGGGCCTGGGCACGACGGGCGGCGGCAATCACTTCGTGGAATTGCAGATCGTCGACGAGGTGCTGGACCGGCATGCGGCCTATGCCGCCGGCCTGGTGAAGGGCGACGTCGTCGTCATGATCCACACCGGTTCGCGCGACGTGGGCTTCCATGTGGGGGCGCGCTGGATGGACCGTGCGCGCGCCGAGTGGCCCAAAGGGCTGAAGCACCCGGACAGCAAGCTGTATGGGCTGTCGGGCGCGTTGGCGCAGGAATACCTGCAGGCCATGGGCACGGCGGCCCGCTATGCCTGGGCCAATCGCATGGTGCTGGGCGAAATGGTGCGCCAGGAGCTGGATGCCGCCCTTGGCGGCATGCGGTCACGCCTGGTCGTGGACGTGCCGCATAACGTGGTGCTGCGCGAGCAGGGGCTGAATATCCACCGCAAGGGCGCAACGCCGGCGCGCGCAGGCGACCTGGCGTTGATTCCCGGCTCGATGGGCGATTTCAGTTTCGTGGCCACCGGCCTGGGCAACGCGGATTGGCTGTGGTCTTGCAGCCATGGCGCGGGCCGCAGCATGCGCCGGCAGGACGTGCGCCGGACCCGGCACGAGACCTCGCCGGGCACCTGGCAATGCGTGACCCTGCGCGAAGAACGCCGGATAGAAGAGGCGCCGCACGCCTACAAGCCGATCGGTCCGGTGTTGCAGGCCCAGGAAGAAGCGGGGCTGATCCGGTCGGTCGCGCGGCTCAAGCCGTGGGTCACGTTCAAGGCATGAGGAATCAGGCCGACACCGTCACCGAAGCGCCGCCATCCAGCGCCTGGGCGGCCTGTTCGGCTTGCGTCAGCGCGTGCTGGACGTCGGCGGCCTGCTTCGGCTCGTGGCCGTCGGGCTCGTGCAGCTTGCGCTTGACCAGGGCCAGCAGTTCCTTCAAGGCGCGGATCGCGTCGCGGACGGACTGGGCGTCGTCCTGGCGCCGCTTGTCGGCGACCTGTCGTTCCTGGCGGGATTCGGGGGCGGAGGGGGACGGTTTGTCTGGGTCCGCATCGGTCTGGTCAGTGTCGTCGGGGCTTGAGTTGCCCAGGGCGGCATCGACCGCGGCGGCCGCGGCCTCTCGGGCCGTACGGGCGTCTTGCGCCGGGTCGGCGTCGGCTGCCCCAGTGGGGGCGGCCCCGGCTTGCGTCGCCGGCGGGTTGTCGGGGGTGGGGCTGCCCGCCGCGGCTTCACCGGCGGCATAGGCCGCCAGCGCGCGGGAGGTCGCGGCGGGCGCCTGGCTGGCAGTGGCCTCGGTGCCGCTGGACAGGGATGCTGCGCGTTCGGCCGATGCGGTCGATGACTCGGCCAACGCGCCCTCGGCGCCCGGCGTGGTGGCGCCCATGCCGGCGCTGATGGCGGGCGTCGGCGCCCCGTGCACCACGGGCGCGGCGGTCGGCCCCATGCTGGTTCCGGTCGTGGCGGCCCCGCCGCTGTCCTTCAAGGCGGCGGCCGCCTGGCCGAGTTCACCGGCCAGTTGGCGCAGTTCGACCAGGATGGCCTTGGCCGCGGCCTTGCCCAGCAGCATCAGCATCTTCTTGAGCATCTCGATACGCTGTTTGATCTGCTCGACGCGGCTGCGGGCCTGGTCCTGGCGCGATTGCACCGTGCTGGCTGACAGTTGGGCGATGGCCTTGCGCGCCTTGTCGGCCCGTTCCAGCGCGTCGTCGCTCAACACGACCCGAAACGACGTCGGCAGTTCCTTGGGCGCCTGCGCCTTGTCACGGTCGGCTGCGGCATCCGCGTCCCGCTTGTCGGCGGCGCGCGCATCCGCCGGGCGTGGCGTGGCCGGTGAAAAGGGGCTATCCGTATCCAGGAGGGTGTTCATGCCCACATATACGGCAGGCCGGCGCACGTTCTTTATGTTTCCAGAGGAGAATCCGTCCGGCAATCGCTCGGACCCTTCGGCGGTGGTATCTTCTGCGTCCATGTCCCGACACGATCCGTCCCCTTCCTTGTCCCAGCCTTCTGACGCCGGTGGCGAAGCGCCGCTGCACCCCTTCATCCAGGAGTCCGGCACCACCCGGACCCTGCATTTTTCGGAAAAGGTCATCCAGAGTCGCATGTCCACCCTCAACCCGGATGCGCTCGACCTGGAATACACCCGGATGATGATGGGCTTCGTGCTGTTCACGCCGGTGCCGGCCGACATTCTGATGGTGGGCCTGGGCGGGGGCTCGCTGGCCAAGTTCTGCTACCGCTACTTGTCCCGTTCGCGCATCGAAGTGGTGGAGATCGACCCTGGCGTGATCGCGCTGCGCGACGATTTCCTGGTGCCGCGCGACGATGCCCGCTTCCGGGTGGTGCAGGCCGATGCGGCCGACCATCTGCGCGGCTTGCGGGACGCGGCTGACGTGCTGCTGCTGGACGGCTACGGCGACGCGGGCATTCCCGATGCCCTGTGTTCGGCCGAGTTCTACGCCGATTGCTACGCGGCCCTGCGCGACGAGGGCATCCTGGTCATCAATTTCCACTTGAACCACCCGAATCACCGTGACTATCTGGACCGCGTGCGCGAGTCGTTCGGCGCGTCGATGTTCGAAGTGGTGGACGACGACATGACCAACAGCATCGTGTTCGCCTGCAAGGGCGAACGGCTGGACGACCCGGCGGCTGCCGAGCTGAAGCGGCCCGAATCGATTCCCAAGGACGCCTGGCGGCAGTTGATGCCGACGCTGCGGGTGATTGGCGCGACGCGTGAATTGAAGTGAAACGAGGCGCGGTGCGTGGGGCAACCTGAGCGGGGCGCCGTGAAACACGGCCTGAAATCTTGGGAAATCTAACGTCCGGTTTCGCGCAGCGGGGTTTTGTTGCACATCGTCGGCCAGCCTGCCGCCGGGGCTTGATAGCATCCCCGCTTTCCCCGGACAGGTTCGCTTTCCCACCATGAGTCTCATCTCCCGCTTTTTCGGCCGCAATGAATCGCCTGCCGCCGCTGCCGCGCTGACGGCCAACCCGGCCATCGAAGATCCGATCAGCCTGCAAGTCGTGTTCAGCGCCCCGCTGGCGTTGACGGCCGACGCGCTGACCGCGGCGCTGCGCGCCTACCACCCGGACATGCGCCAGGCCCGCGCCGAGATCGAACCCGACATGCCCGAGTTGCTGGCCATGGTGGGTTGGGGCAAGCACGTCGTGCGCCTGGTGGGCTTCAATGCGCCCTACCCGCAGGAATCGATCGAAGCCTGCGTGGCCCCCGCGCATTACCCGGCGGACGTCAAGGCGCAGGTGCGCGCCCATGTCAGCAATGTGCTGCTGTACTACGCGGGCTTCGAGCAAGACCCGCTTGAGCAGTACGTGGCGCTGGCCGCGGTGGCCGGCGCGCTGTCGGACTTCAACGCGGTGGCGGTGCTGAACGAGCACGCGCACACCTCGTTGCCGGCCGGCGTGTTCACGCGGGAATCCATGGGCGACGAAAGCCTGGAACTGTTGCGCTCGTTGCCGCTGACCATGCTGTACTGCGGCTTCGTGAAATACGAGGTGGAAGGCACGGAGGGCGTGTGGATGCGCACCTACGGCGGCGACGCGTTCGGGCTGCCGGATTTCGCCGTGCTGGCCGAGGGCCACCACCAGGGCGAACAGTATTCCGGCATGTTCAACAACATCATGGCGTACATGCTGGATAGCGGCGCCGAGCTGGCCGCGGGCCACACGATGCAGATCGGCGAAACCAGCTATATGAAGCTGCGGGCACCGGCCGAGTCCGAGTATTTCCTGCACGGCCCGGCCACGGTGCTGGTGGCGGAAATCATCGACGCCTCGCAGATCAATCAGCCGGACGCCTGATTCCGTTCATCTGCAGGCCGGGGCGGGCCCACAGCGCTGCGTTGCCGCCGCGCTG